>SLCQ01000012.1 GCA_007125745.1 Nitrincola sp. | reverse complement strand
TTTCCCAGTATATCACCCTGAATCGATACGGTTGTATCAGCAGCTAACACGACACAAGCCTGATTGCATTGTGCTCGAACAGCACCCGCTTTTTCATGGGCCAAACGCTGAGTATAAGCCGTTGGCGTTTCATCCGCCGAAGCCTCTTCACAGATATCCGCAGGAACAACATGGCTATCTACGCCAATTTGCTTGAGTAACGCCAATCGTCTAGGAGATGCCGATGCAAGTATGAGCTGAGACATAGGGATTTACTCTATTCGAAAAGTTTTTCTGACACCATGAAGCACAACATAGATCCATGGCCAAAAGAGGCCGCTAATCAATGAGGGTATCAGGAATTGTAATCCCGCGGCAGTGGTTCCGGTAATACCTTGCATCCAGAAAAACAGAAGTTGATTGATGCCTACTAGCACCATCACCATCATAGACTGTTGCCATAAAGGGAACATACGAAGACGCTTGTAAAGAAGTAAGACAAGATAGGTAATAATAGTCAGCGATAATGCATTTAAGCCAAGCACACTACCTCGAATCACATCCAGCAGAAGTCCCATAGCAAAGGCACTGATAAGCCCCACCCGATGAGGGACCATCATGACCCAGTAAATAAGCACTAAAGCGACCCACTCCGGTCGATACCACATCAGAAAGTCAGGTAACGGAATCTGACTTAAGATAAGTCCCACTAAAAATGTAGCAAAAATGATTAATGCCCCACCCTGGGTTTCATCATGCCTCATGTTTCAGGAGACTCCTCAGATGAAGCATCCAATAAACCCTCCACAGGAGCAGGCTCTAAAGGTTCAGGTCTAGGGAAATCGATAACCAATAGTTGTCTACTGCGATCAAGACGCGCAGCAGGTTTAGCTTTCACGATCAAAAAAGGACGACCCGGATCACGAATAATCTCTTCGACGACTGCAACAGGATAGCCGCGAGGAAAACGACCACCCAAACCGGAAGTGATCAACAAATCACCCACTTCGATATCAGCGGTGGTAGGTACATGGCTCAATTCTAATTCGTTTAGCAGACCTTTACCCAGTGCAATAGATCTAAAGCCACTACGATTGGTTTCAACAGGAATCGCTGTCCGAGCATCGGTAACCAACATCACACGACTAGTATAATGAGCCAGAGAGGTTACCTGTCCCATAATCCCACCCGCATCAATGACTGGCTGACCAACCTTTAGGCCGTCCTCCAGCCCTCTATTCAAAATCACTTCATGCAAAAATGGGTCAGGATTGACGCCAATGAGTTCGACAGCTTTAACGTCATGCTCAATACGCTGACGAGCATTAAGTAGCTCACGCAATTGAATATTTTCTTCTGTTAATGCATCCATGCGAAGCGTTCTGTGCTGTAAATCCAGTGCTTCAGCACGAAGCTGTTCATTATCACGAATCAGTGAGGCTCGATCGACAAAAATATCGGATAACCCATCGGCAGCACGCGCGGGTATATCAACAAGCCATTGCAGAGGAGTGATAACGAGTGTCAGGTACATTCGCCCTTCTTTCATTTTTTGCCAGTTTAGGTCTGCCGCGATCAACCCAAAGGTGAGCAACAATAGAAAAACAAACAAAAAACGAGGGTTACGCCCTTTAAATATTGGATTAATAGCACACCTCCCAATGCCCTAGCACAGCAGGCATGCTATCAATACACAAAGGCATGTTAACCAACACCATTACTCGTGAGTCAGTATCTCAAAGGAATGCCTATCCAGCATCTCTAGCGCTCTACCTCCGCCACGAGCAACACAGGTCAGTGGATCTTCAGCCATAATCACCGGTAGTCCGGTTTCTTCACTGATGAGTCGGTCAATATTACGAAGCAATGCACCACCACCGGTCAGCACGATACCATGTTCAGCGATATCCGAGGCCAGTTCAGGAGGACAGCCTTCCAACGCACTTTTAACCGCTTGAATGATTGCTGAGAGAGGTTCCTGAAGCGCTTCAAGAATCTCATTGGAGTTAAGCGTAAAACTCCGCGGTATGCCTTCAGCTAAGTTGCGACCACGAACATCTATTTCAAGCACTTCATTACTTGGATAGGCGGTACCCACTTCTTGCTTGATTCGTTCGGCTGTCGCATCACCAATTAAGCTTCCATAATTACGTCTTACATAGGTCACGATCGACTCATCAAAACGATCACCCCCTACCCGAACAGACTCTGCATAAACAATTCCATTGAGGGAGATCACTGCGATTTCCGTTGTACCACCACCGATATCGACCACCATGGATCCAGTGGCTTCATCAACAGGAAGACCCGCACCTATGGCAGCGGCCATCGGCTCTTCAATCAAATAGACTTCGCGTGCTCCCGCGCCAACAGCTGATTCCCGAATGGCTCGACGCTCCACCTGAGTCGATTTACAAGGCACGCAAACCAGGACACGTGGGCTGGGTGTCATAAAGCTATTGTCATGAACTTTACTGATAAAATACTGCAACATTTTTTCAGTCACATGGAAATCAGCAATAACACCGTCTTTCATCGGTCGAATTGCGGTAATATTACCCGGTGTCCGACCTAACATACGTTTTGCTTCTGTACCAACAGCCGCTACACTTTTCTGATTTCCTACTGTTCGAATGGCCACTACCGATGGTTCATTTAATACAATGTCGCGATCTCGAACATAAATTAGCGTATTGGCTGTGCCGAGGTCGATAGAAAGGTCGCTTGAAAAAAGCCCTCTGAATTTCTTAAACATGTGAGTGAGTACCTGAGATTTGCCCTGTTGGCCGATAATCCATAGAAGGCTGTAACTCTAACAATGAGAGGGATTTTGAGCAAGGAACAAATGTGTTAAGTTATGCAGGAAACCCACTTTTTTCAAGTTTATTTGTGAGAAATTAATTTATGTCTCTGGATCGATCAGATGTTGAACGCATCGCGCACTTGGCTCGCATCGCCATTGATGATAGCGAAATCCCAGAATACACTGAAAGTTTAAACAGTATTCTCACCTTAATTGATCAGTTACAGGCAACGTCAACCGACGGTATTACCCCTCTGGCACACCCAATGGATGCTGTCCAACGTTTACGTGAAGATGAGGTCACTGAATGCAATCAACGAGATAGGCTTCAGGCCTGTGCTCCTGCTGTCGAAGAGGGATTATTCCTCGTCCCCAAAGTCATTGAATAATTGATGCCCTTTACCCTTAAGGAAACCACTGATGTTTAACTTAACACTCAGCGAGCTATCCCAAGCTTTGAGCCGAGGTGAATATAGCAGCCGAGAGCTGACACAGGCTTTTCTGGATCGAATACAAAGTCTAGATACGCAATACAATAGTTTTATCACCATCAGCGAAGAGCAGGCTATTGAACAAGCCAAGGCCGCTGATGCCATCCGTGCCGCTGGAAAAGCTACACGCCTGACAGGCTTACCTATCGCACATAAAGATCTGTTTTGCACTCAAGGAATCCGTACAAGCTGTGGCTCTAAGATGCTCGACAACTTTATTTCACCTTACAACGCAACCTTAGTTGAGCGGCTTAACCAAGCCGGTATGGTGACACTGGGTAAAACCAATATGGATGAATTTGCGATGGGTTCGTCAAATGAATCCAGCTATTACGGTGCGGTCAAAAACCCTTGGGATGCAGGCCGAGTTCCAGGAGGCTCATCCGGTGGCTCGGCAGCCGCTGTTGCCGCTCGCTTAATACCTGCGAGCACAGGATCAGATACAGGTGGGTCAATACGCCAACCTGCCGCCCTGTGTGGTATCACCGGGTTAAAACCAACCTATGGACGCATTTCGCGTTACGGCATGATTGCTTACGCATCATCTTTTGACCAAGCAGGCCCCATGACTCGAACAGCTGAAGACGCAGCGCTGCTGCTTCAAGCCATGGCTGGTGAAGACCCTCTTGACTCCACCTCTTCAACACAAGCTGTACCAGATTACACAAGCACTCTGAACGACAATTTATCTGGCTTACGCATCGGCTTACCCAAAGAGTTTTTCGCAGAAGGTACGGATCCCCTGATCTTGCAACGCGTACAAGAAGCCGTTGCAGAGTTTGAAAAGATGGGGGCTACAGTCAAAGAGATTAGCCTTCCCAATACTCAACTGAGCATTCCATCATATTATATATTGGCGCCAGCAGAGGCATCTTCCAACTTATCTCGCTTTGACGGTGTTCGCTATGGTCATCGCTGTGACACACCCAAAGACCTGGAAGATCTCTATAAACGTACCCGAGCAGAAGGGTTTGGTGCTGAGGTTAAGCGTCGTATCATGGTGGGCACCTATGCACTTTCCGAAGGCTTTTACGACGCTTACTATCGCAAAGCACAGCAGATACGCCGTGTCATACAGCAAGACTTTATTGATGCACTAAACGAAGTTGATGTGATCATGGCACCCGTGACACCCTGCTCTGCATTTCATTTGGGCGAAAAAAACAGTGATCCAGTATCTATGTACATGGAGGATATATTCACGCTATCGCTGAATTTGGCCGGACTACCAGGCATTTCCATTCCGTGCGGATTTGCTGACCACCTACCGGTAGGTTTGCAAGTGATCGGCAACTATTTTGCTGAAGGAAAGCTACTGAACATCGCGCATCAGTATCAACAAGTGACGGCTTGGCATCAACAAGCGCCTGCAAATCTGAGCGAGGATTAATAGAGATGGAATGGGAAGTTGTAATCGGGCTCGAAATCCATGTTCAGCTCGCCACAAACACCAAGATTTTTTCAGGTGCCAGCACCGCCTTTGGCGCTGAACCAAATACACAAGCCTGTGCGGTTAATCTTGCACTACCAGGCACACTACCGGTATTTAATGAAAATGCACTACGCATGGCCATCATGTTTGGTTTAGCCGTCAATGCTGAGATAGGTAAACGCTCTGTATTTGAGCGCAAAAACTATTTTTACCCCGACCTGCCTAAAGGCTACCAAACAACCCAGCTTGCTGAACCCATTGTGGGCCCAGGCTTCATCGACATAGAAACGGATGATGGTGACACACGGCGGGTACGTATTCACCATGCGCATCTTGAAGAAGATGCAGGCAAGTCTCTACATGAAGATTTTCATGGAATGAGCGGCATAGACTTGAACAGGGCCGGCACACCGCTGGTAGAAATTGTTTCTGAGCCTGATATGCGAAGCTCTAAAGAGGCAGCCGCCTATGCACGAAAAATTCATGCTATTGTCACCACTCTGGGCATCTGCGATGGCAACATGGCTGAAGGTTCGATGCGTTGCGACTGTAACGTTTCTATACGTCCAAAGGGTCAAGAGACCCTAGGCACACGCACCGAACTTAAAAACATCAATTCCTTCCGCTTTATAGAGCGTGCCATCGATACTGAAGTCAACCGTCAAATCGACTTGATTGAAGACGGTGGGCGAGTGATTCAGGAAACACGTCTTTACGATCCTGACAAAAATGAGACGCGTAGTATGCGCTCCAAGGAGGAAGCTAACGATTACCGTTACTTCCCATGCCCAGATCTGTTACCCGTTGTCATTGATGACACTTATATTGATAACATTCGCGCCTCACTCCCCGAGCTTCCCGATGCCAGACGTGCTCGCTTCTGTGAAGAATATGGTTTATCAGAGTATGATGCTGGCGTACTATCTTCAGATCGTGCTCAAGCCGATTATTTTGAGACCGTGACTGGTTTGACACAAAGCGCAAAACTGTCCGCTAACTGGATAACAGGTGAACTGGCCCGTCTGCTAAATCAAGCCGACCTGACTATTCAGCAATCCCGAGTGTCTGCTGAACAACTGGCTGGTTTGATTAATCGAATTCAAGACGAAACCATAACGGGCAAAATTGCCAAAACGGTGTTTGAGATCCTTTGGAATGAAGGTGGCACTGCCGATCAGATCATCGAAACCCAGGGCCTAAAGCAAGTCAATGACACGGGTGCCATTGAGGCCGCTATTGACCAAGTAATTGCACAATGCTCACCACAGGTGGAACAATACATCCAAGCCGAACCTGATAAACGTGGAAAAATGCTGGGCTTCTTTATGGGGCAAGTGATGAAATTAACACAAGGCAAAGCGAACCCAGGTCAGGTACAAGGGTTACTGAAACAGAAGCTGGATCAACGCTGTTAAGCATTTAGAGACAAAAAACCCGCTTATTAAGCGGGTTTTTTTCTACTCAACTTTATTGCTTAGTAAGGAGGCGCTTCGCTCATACTCACAGGACGAGGAGTATCGCGCGTGCTTACCGGTAGCAGTGGGTAAACAACACGAGGGATTTCACCTGTTAAGGCACGAAGGAATTCAGTAATCTTACGAACTTCTTCATCGTTAAGCTCTGCACCCAACTGGGCAACACCCATGATAGAAACTGCCTCTTCAAGATCCCATACCGCACCTGAGTGGAAGTAAGGTGCAGTCAACTCAATATTCCGTAGTGGTGATGCACGGAAGACATAGTCATCCGTAGCGGTTTGAGTGACTTCGAAGCGTCCACGGTCACCTTCTGGCAGAATATCAGCACCAGGGCGTTGTACTAAACCAAATGGGAAGTAGTTTTGACCACCAAAGTTAACACCCGCATGACAAGCCGCACAGCCTTTATCCATAAACAGGGCGAGACCTTCTACTTGATCACTGCTCATTGCATCATCATCACCCCCTAACCAGAGGTCAAATGGTGAGTTAGGCGTAATCAGTGTTGCTTCAAAGGCTTCAATAGCGATAGCCATGTTTTCAAACGTAACTGGATCGTCCTCTGTAGGGAAGGAGTCTTTAAAGCGTTGAATGTACTCAGGCATACTATTTAATGTATCGACAACACGCTCTGGTGTACTGGCCATCTCAACACCCGCCTGAACGGGTCCCATTGCTTGCTCAGCCAAATCAGCGGCACGACCATCCCAGAACTGCGCCGCGTTAAAAACGGCATTAAAAACCGTAGGCGCATTACGTGGACCCTGTTGCCAACCGTGACCAATCGAAACTGGCAAGTAGTCATCACCACCAAAACCAACATTGTGACACGTGTTACAACTGATAAGATGGCTAGAAGACAAACGTGGTTCAAAGAACAACATTTTTCCTAACTCCACCTTCTCAGGATTTAACTCATTGCCCCTGATTACAGGTGGTTCTTGTGGAATGGCTTCAAACATAGCGCCAGCACGATCACGAAGCGCATCGGCCATCGCAACAGATGACGCTAATGACAAGCACACTGCGGATGTCAAAAGACTGATTTTTCTTTTCATTTTGCCCCCTTAAACCCTTTTCATGGGTATTAAACTAAACACAGTTTAGCAAGGATTAAGCAAAGGACAAATCGGAAAAAGCATAAAATCCCTGTTTAAAATTGATCTAAATCAATAAATCAGCCGATAAACTAAAGTCTTATTTTTACTTAAGATTAGCTCTCATTTTCATAATGGTGTCGTGATAATTATTCGTATTAAAAATTGCAGAGCCCGCTACAAAGGTATCCGCACCTGCCGCAGCTATTTCGGCAATATTATCAACAGTTACACCTCCGTCGACCTCAAGCCTGATTGGCAGTCCACTGGCATCAATACGCTGACGTACCTCGGCCAGTTTTGCTAGCGTTGAAGGAATAAAAGCTTGCCCACCAAACCCCGGGTTAACTGACATTAACAAGATCACATCCAGCTTATCCATCACATAGTCAAGGTAATGCAAAGGGGTTGCTGGATTAAAGACCAACCCAGCTTTACACCCGCCATCACGAATCATCTGTAAGGAACGATCAATATGCTCAGACGCTTCGGGATGAAAAGTGATCCAACTGGCCCCAGCATCAATAAAGTCACCGATCAGTCGATCGACAGGTTTCACCATAAGATGAACATCGATAGGGGCCGTAATCCCATGCTTTCTCAATGCCTTACAAACCATCGGTCCTATCGTAAGATTTGGTACATAATGGTTATCCATCACGTCAAAGTGAACGACATCAGCGCCAGCCGCTAACACCGCATTTACTTCCTCACCTAAACGTGCAAAATCAGCAGAGAGAATTGAGGGGGCAATAAGATAATCGTGCATAGTGGTTTCCTAGTCGTCAGTCGGTCAAATTTTCGCTATTGTAACCCAGATTTCTGATAACCGTCGCTATCGGTATAGATGAACCCAATTGATAGGACTTAATACCTTGAGACTCAAGCAACCTTACTTCACATCTGCCTTATTGATAAGCCTCACAGTGAGTCTGTGCTATGCGGAACCGATCAGTGAAGCAGACTTACGTAGCGCAGTACCCATCGATACGCAAATTGAATTTATTGCCGATGGTGACAACCCATTCCCTATTTTGATTCAAGAGGCTGTACGTGCTGATGCCTTGGGTAGCCTAGTGATACTGACCGATACACAGAGCCAACAGCGTTGGTTAGAGCAATCAAACCCCTTACGTCTTTACCTAGCCCAACATGGTTGGCAAACGCTTTCTCTGCCTTTACCGAATAAACCTATTAAAACCGATCGAGTATCTGAGGAGGATTTTACAGAGCAGTTAACGGACTACGAAAACCAAGTCATGGTCCGTATTGAATCTGGGCTTGATCTGGTCAGCGAAGAGCGCATCGTATTGCTAGCCATGGGCAGAAGCGCTGAGTGGGCAATCAGAGTGATCCAAAATCAACCTGATATGCACTTATTTATGCTTAACCCTAGACCCATAGATGATAACGAACCCAGAGCACTGCTCGAAGGGATGACTGCGGTGGAGTCGCGTATCATTGACCTTTTTCAGGAACCCTATCCATCAGATCAAAAAGCGATCCCGGATGCTCTGACTCGAAAAAATGCCATGATCCGATCGAATCATCCTCATTACCATCAACAGGCAATTAAAGAAGCGTTATGGTCATCACAGCCTGATTGGTTAAATCGCCAGATACGAGGGCTACTCAATACATACATTGTTAAAGCCGAAGAGCACAACCAAGCGCCAGGTCAAGATGCCTTAGCCGTTGACGAACTCCCTCCTGGGGTGCGCCAGTAAACACCCTTACTGACTGTCACGTGCTTTGCGTATTCGGTCATAAGCACTTTGGATCTCTTGGGTTTTCTCTTTTGCTAGCTGTAGCATCTCTTCGGGCAATCCTTTCGAGACTAGCTTGTCTGGGTGGTGATGACTCATCAGCTTTCGCCAAGCTTTTTTAACCTCAGCATCACTGGCACTTGGACTGACGCCCAAAACGCCATAAGCCTCCTCCAACAAGCTCTGTTGCGATTGCCCAGAGACTCTATCCCAGTCACCTGCATGTTGATTAAAGGCTTGCGCAGCACGAATACGTTCAACCACCGCTCGCATTTCAATGGGAGTAAATGCTAGATGGTGACAGATGGTTTCAATCACTTTAAGCTCTTCAGCTGACATTTCGCCATCAGCCATTGCCGCCTGAAGTTGCAACTCCAAAAACATCAATTTCACCGGAAAACGGCTCTTTAAGACGATCGCAAGCGGACGTAATACCCGCTCCAGATCCAGATCGGGTTGTTTACCTTCCGTAAAGTACTGTATCGCCAAGGTTCGGGCAGCGTCATTTAGTTTCATTTGCGCCATCACAGAACGCGCAAAATCTATCTCAGATTCGGTAACTCGCCCATCCGCTTTTGCAATTTTTCCCATCGCTGTAAAAGTCGCTCTAAAGAAGAGTTGCTGTGGCGCTATCGCCTTTACTTTTCGTATAGCTCTCTCTGCAAAAAAGCCCAGTGCCCCACCAAAGATCAATCCAAATGGCCCCCCAAACATGAGACCTATCAGCCCACCGACCACTAGCCCCGTTTTATGGCGTAAAAAGCCACCACCCGCTTTTTGTCCCCAGTGTTCAGCACTCATGCTTACCCCCTTCATGAAGCAGACGATCAACTTCCGCCAACCGCTCTGGTGTACCTACATCAGACCACACACCTTGGTGAGCAACGCCTGGAAGTTGATGGGCAACGATCGCCTTACGTAACAGTGGAGCTAGTGCAAAAGACTCATCACGACAACCCGCAAACAGCCGACCACGAAGCAAACTGATCCCACTGAAAGTCATAGGCTCACCTTGATTAAGTGATAAATAACCCGACGCTTTGTTCAATAAAAAATCACCTGAGGGATGCCAAGATGGATTAGGTACCATTAATAACCTGCCCACATCAGTCTCTTTTAACGGCTGGGAGAGAAGATCCTCCCAACTCACATCGCAAAACACATCCGCATTGATGACCAAAAAGGTATCCTCTTCATGTGTAATCAGCTTAGAGAGCGCTCGGAAAATACCACCACCTGTTTCTAGGGGTTCTGACTCTGCTGAATATTCGATATGAGCACCAAAGCGCTCACCTGACCCTAGGTAGCTTTCAATCTGCTCACCCAACCAGGCATGATTGATCACCAACTGAGTGATTCCCAAGTCAACCAACCGCTCAATATGCCATTCTATCAATGGCTTTCCACCCACTTTTAACAAGGGCTTGGGAGTCTTTAAGGTTAATGGGCGCATACGCGTACCCAAACCTGCCGCTAATATCATCGCTTTCATCGACACTCCCAATAGTCCGAAGGCAAAGAAGATAACTCAGGGCGCGCTGTCAGCTCTGGAAGTATGCGTTGAGATAACCAGTCAGCAAAGGCTTTAAATTCATCATAACGTGACGCAGACTGCATTAAATTTCTGAAGGTTAAAGGTATATCCTGCAAGTAGGCTTTTTTTCCATCCCGTTGGCATAAGCGAACAAATATCCCACATACCTTTAATTGCCGCTGCATACCCATCCAGTCAAACGCTCGCATAAAGTCTAGCCAAGACAACTGACGACACATCGATGAACTTTCATAAAAACCTGTTAACCATTCAATAACCAGATCTTCAGACCAGTTGACATAGCTATCACGCAGTAGTGAAACAAGGTCATAGGTGACTGCACCTATCACTGCATCCTGAAAATCAATGACGCCAATATCACCATCGGCTAGGAGCATTAAATTGCGAGAATGAAAGTCACGATGAACGACGACCTGAGGTTGCTGTTGAGCAGACTGAGTTAGCTTTAACTCCACTTGAGAAAGCATTTTCTCTTCTTGGTCAGTCAACTCAAGCTGAAGCCACGAGGATAAAAACCACTCTCTAAACAATCCCATCTCTCGCATTAGCAAATCAGAAGAGTAGACAGGTAGTTGATTGACAGGCAATAACTGAATTTTTTGCAATTCCTCCAGTGCTTTTTGATAACGTACATCAGCCGTTTTAGGCGTCAACCCCAGCGCGAAGACTTGATCTCCAAAATCTTCAAGCAATAAAAAGCCTTCATCTAGGTTTTGTGCAATCAGTTTGGGAACACGAACGCCTGCAGAAGACCATTGCGTTGCGATGTTGATAAAGGGCACACAATCTTCATGCTCAGGTGGTGCATCCATCACCACAAAACTATACCCTTGATAGATGACACGATAATAGCTTCTAAAGCTGGCATCTCCAGCTATCTTCTGTATTTCAAAAGATTGAACAGGATGATGAAATTGACGTGATAACGTGTGTGTTATCCATGTTTTTAACGTCTGATGACGCTTACTCATTGGTTATCCTCTAGCACTGAGCCCTGTGAATGCTTTATTATGCGGTGTTTAATAGTACTAGACTCACGGGCAGCGCGAAACACTGCCTGACTCGCTAGCGGAACGCGACCAGATGCCTTTTAAAAAAAACAGCGCTTACAAACTTACCTTAGCCATCACTGCCATTCTGTATGTTCCATGGAACATAGCGCATGCAGATCAGAACGCTTGGGCATGCGATCGCCTGCCAAATGGAGAGTGGGACTGCCATGTCAGTAACGACTTACCAGTACGCCCGGCTGAACAACCAACACCACCCGTCACACAACCCGTTGCTCAACCAGCCGAAGACACACGAACACCTGTACAAGCAGCGCAACCGGCTGCAGAAACACAAGTACCCGCGCAACCAGAGCCATCGACAGTAGAGACACAAACACCTACTCCGCCTGCGCAATTGACCGAAGAGCTACCAACTTTAGAAACTCCTGTACAAGCCGAACGGGACGTACTGCAACTGGGACGATTCAACAAACCGGTTGCAGGAAATTCAGGCATTCTTCTCGACAACCCCTTCGCACACCTAGACTGGTATCCAAAAAATACGGATGAACCTATGCTGTGCCCTGGAGGATACATTGAACCTGAGATTGCATACCTAGAGCCCAATATTGAAGTGGGTAATGAGGCTGTTTATGCCGAGGCTGATTTATCCTCGACAGACCTGCAAGGTGGTTTAGCCAGACTCACAGGTGGTGTTATCATTCAACAAGGGGAACGCCTCTTTACCAGTCGCTATGGCGAAGTGGATAACAATTCTGGTACTGCATTTCTGGAAGATACCGTCACCTTTAGAGAGCCCGGTTTACTTCTAGTAGGTACTCGCGCAGAAACAGACTTTAACACGGGCATTTCCAGCTTTTACTCTTCCGAGTTTGTCATGCACCTTGAACACTTACGTGGTCATGCTGAAACCATCACACGTTACGATGATCAACGGGTGACCTTCCGTGATGGTGCTGTAACCTACTGCGAGCCGGGAAATAACGCATGGTCAATCGCTTCATACAATATCACTCTACATCCAGATCGTGGCTATGGTGAAGCTACCCATATGACCTTTAGGGTTAAAGATGTTCCTGTTTTTTATCTTCCCTATTTCCGCTTTCCAATCGACGACACCCGACAGTCAGGTTTTTTATACCCGAGTTTAGGCGTATCAAAAAGTGATGGCGTAGATATCAGTATTCCCTACTATTTTAATCTCGGACCGAATCTCGATGACACACTTAATCTGCGTTACATCGAAAAACGCGGGCTTTTACTCGAAAACGAATTACGCTATTTAAACACTTGGTCAAATAATACCTTGAGTCTTGCGTATCTATCCAATGATCAAAAGAGTGATCGCTCAAACCGCTGGCTTACAGGCTTTGAACATCGAGGCAGACCTGCTGATCGTTGGTCTTCTCGCATAGATTATACTCACGTAAGCGATATCGATTATTTCTCGGATTTAGGCACCTCTTTAGATGTCCAGCGTTCAGATCATCTTGATCAACGTGGCCAACTTCAATACCAGGGAAATGGTTGGCGCTTCCTCGCTAACCTACATGAATACCAGACGATTAATGACAACCGAGCATCACCTTATCAACGCTCGCCACAACTGTTATTGACGGGCAATGAGCGTGTTCTGAATAATCAAGCGAGGCTTAACTATCAAGCAGAATATGTTCGCTTTACACGGGATCGTAAAGATTTCTTTAGCAATTCGAGCGATCTGCGCAGAACAGAAGCACAGCGAATTCATATTCGCCCAACTTTACAGCATCGAACCAACCGCCCATGGGGCTTTATGGATGCGGCGTTGACAGGCTGGCATAGTAGCTATGACTTTGACTTTCCTGAACAGGCTGAGACTGGCTTTATACCTAACTCTGTAACAGCAGGCATCGCCAGCATTGACTCAGGCCTTTATTTTGATCGCGATTTTAACTTTCGAGGTAGTGAATATTCTCAGTCACTTGAGCCAAGACTCATGTTACTTCATGTTGACAAAAGCACCTCACAACCTACACAAGGTGAGTTTCGCTACTTTGACTCATCTCGTCTAAGTTTCAGCTACAATAATCTGTTTGACCGATATGGCTGGAGTGGTAATGATCGTATTTCTGAAACATCACAAATCACCTATGGTGTATCCTCTGCCATCTATAATGAGAGAGGATCAGAGCAAGCACGCATCGCCATTGCGCAAGCCTATTATTTACGTGATCGCGATTTAAATGATTTACGACCGGGCGATAACACGGGCATAGAGTCCAGCTCAAACCTCGCATTACTGGCTCAATGGAACATCACACCCAACCTCCGACTTCGCCATGATTCAGAGATTGACCGCGACAGCTATAGCATGGAAGAACAAAACTACCAGCTCACCTGGCGCCCCGATGATGAAAACATCTTCTATCTCAGCTATCGTGACCGTTTGAACTCCGCCAACAACAGAGCTAGAACACGACAATCCGATCTTGTCTATCGCAATCAAATTAATCCACAATGGGCGACCATCGCGCGCTGGCAACATGATCTAGAAAATCGCCAACGCCTGGATACAATTTTAGGCCTAGAGTATGGAACCTGTTGCTGAAAAATGCGTCTGACGGCCAGAGAGTGGTTAACAACATCTAACGTACGTGGTTCCGAAGCAGAATATGACCGTGGGGTTTTCTTACAGTTTGTATTACGAGGTTTAGGTTCTTTTGGCGGCGATGGTGGACGTAGCTTGATCGAAGAAATAACCGGATTTAGAGAGAAAGATCATGATAACTTCTAAACATCGACTGATTAACGCAGTGATGACTTTTGCCTTAACCTGTGCCCTTTCAGTGAGCGCCTTTGCACAACAATTAGATCGCATTATCGCTGTCGTTAATGAAGATATCATTATGCAAAGTGAGCTGGACGTTCGTGTAGCTTTAGCAACTGAACAGATCAGTGCTCAAGGCATGCAAGTCCCCCCAGGCGACGTGTTGCGTCAACAGGTACTGGATCGACTGATTATGGACAGCATTCAGTTACAGATCGCGGACATGCAGGGACTTAGGGTGTCTGATCGTGAATTGAATGAAACCCTTGAAAATATCGCCGCTCAAAACGGCATGACGCTACCAGAGTTTCGTGATGCACTCATCGCAGAAG
>SLCQ01000034.1 GCA_007125745.1 Nitrincola sp. | reverse complement strand
TTACCAACTTGGGAGTGTTTTGATGTTCAGTTTTCTATTGTTCGTCTTGATCAAACCCATCCGCAGATCAGTGGCAATAAGTGGTACAAACTTCAGCCATTGATTCAGCATATTACGCATCAAATCAATACCCCAGTGCTCAGTTTCGGCGGGGCCTATTCCAATCATTTACATGCACTGGCCTATGCCGGGCACCTCTACGGATTTTCTACTCTGGGAGTGGTTCGCGGTGAGCGCCCTCAATCGCTAAATCCCTCATTATTGGACATGCAACGCTGGGGTATGTGCCTTCACTTTGTCTCGCGTACAGAATATGCTCAGCGCAACAGTCCCGATTACATTGCATGGCTTAAGCAACAATTGGGCCCCTTTTTTCACTTACCAGAAGGAGGAAGTAGTGCTGAAGCGGTTCATTCTTGTGGTGAAATCTGGAATCATATCGACAAGTATCATGGCGCGTTTGATTATGTCGGTTGTGCATTGGGAACAGGGGCGACAGCCTCAGGTCTGATCGCTTATCGTCCGGTAAAAACAGCTGTTTTAGTGGTGCCAGCGGTGAAAGTGTCCGCTCTTGAGGCTGAGGCGATGTTGGTGAAACATTGGCATGCCGCAGGCCTGCAAACTCAAGATGGCTATCAGGTGTTTGACGGTGAACTGCCTTATGCAAAGAGTAGCCCTGCACTGGCGGCACTTTGGCAAGCGTTAACAACGTGCTATGGTATTGATCTAGATCCAGTTTACACATTGCGTGTCTACCATCGATTAAGCAAGTTACTGCTTCAAGGTTATTTTAAGCAAGGGTCGAAGGTGGCGTTGCTTCATACAGGTGGGCTTCAGGGTGTTCGTGGTTGTAAAACTAAATTACGAGAGCAGTCAGCAGTATTTAACGGGCCGCTACCGATATAATAAAAGAGTCATGCATACGGGGTGAAAGAAGGATGGATAATTTTCGCAATATCGGCTTGATTGGCCGACTGGGCAGTAAAGCAGTCATCGACACGCTTAAGCAATTAATACGTTTTTTAGATGATCGAGGCTTAAATGTCATCCTCGATGAAAAAATAGCCGAAGTGATGCCCGGGCACGGTCGTCAGACCTGCAAACAAAAAATGATGGGTGAAATTTGTGATCTTGCCATCGTGGTCGGGGGAGATGGGAGTCTGCTGGGGGCGGCTAGATCCTTGGCACGTACCAACATTCCCGTTCTCGGTGTCAATCGGGGTAACTTAGGGTTTTTAACCGATATTTCTCCGCAAGAGATTGAAACGCGTGTCGCCGAGGTTTTAGGTGGAGCCTACAGTGTCGACACTCGTTTTTTGCTTGATGTATCCATACGCCGTAAAGGGGAGTCGGTGGGTGAGTTGGTAGCGCTGAATGACTGTGTATTACATCCTGGTAAAGCGACACGTATGATCCAATTTGAGCTTTACATCGAAGGACAATTTGTCTACACCCAGCGCTCGGATGGCTTAATTGTGGCAACACCGACAGGATCAACAGCCTATGCGCTATCAGCTGGTGGCCCCATCATGCATCCCAAGTTAGATGCATTAGTGCTGGTGCCAATGTTTCCTCATACCCTGTCTAGTCGTCCAATAGTGGTGAACGGTAACAGTGAATTAAAATTGGTGATCAGTGAAGAAAACGCCACTTATCCAACCATTTCGTGCGATGGACAATCCGATTTTAGCTTGATTCCGGGTGATGTTATTTCGATTCGCAAAAAAGCGCACAAGCTAAGATTACTTCACCCAAGTGATTATAATTTTTACCAGACCTGCCGTGAAAAACTAGGTTGGAGTTCAAAACCAGGTTGATCATACAAAGGAGTGGCAGTGTGTTAGGAGTGATTTGTGAAGGCTAGTCAATATACAGGTTACGACATTATTGGTGATGTACATGGCTGTGCTATTAGCCTACGTATCCTTTTAAACCGATTGGGGTATACCCAGCGTCAAGGTGTGTATCAACACCCCAGTCGTCAGGCAATTTTTGTGGGCGATATTATCGACAGAGGTCCTCATATTCGTGAAGCATTACATCTGGTTCGTGACATGGTGGATGCAGGTCATGCGCAAATTGTGATGGGCAACCATGAATATAATTACATCTGTTATACCACACCTGCCCCCAGTGGTTTTGCGCAACCCTATTTGCGTAAGCATACACCGCGTAACTATCGCATTCTTGAAGCAACGCTCGAGCAGTTGGCGAATTACCCGGATGACCAGCGTGATTTTTTACACTGGTTTGAACAGATGCCAGTATTCTTGGAGTTTGACTATTTTCGCGTGGTGCACGCCTGTTGGCATCAAGAGTTAATCGATCGCTTTGTGTCGATGAACGAAGGTAACCGTATGCGTCGTGGATTCCTGTTTCGTTCGGCTGTGGGTGATTCGCAAGAACACGATATTATGGATATCTTGTTGCGAGGAACACATTTAGAACTGCCCAATAAAGAGATTATGATCAGTAAAGATGGGTTTGAACGCAGTTTTTTTCGAACTAAATTCTGGTTACGTGATCCCTATTACCTGAATGATGTCGTTTTTCAACCTGATCCTTTACCGGCACATTTAACTAAGTTACCCCTAACCCGTGAACAACGGAGTGAGTTGATCTGTTATCGTGACGATAATAAACCGCTTTTTATTGGTCACTACTGGTGTCAAGGAGAGCCTGAACCGCTAGCGCCAAATGTGGCCTGCTTGGACTACAGTGCAGTAAAGTTTGGTAAATTAGTGGCCTATCGAATGGATGAAGAAACACGGATTCAGAAAGATAAATTTGTCTGGGTAGATGTGGCAAGAGAAGTGGCAAATAATGACTAAGAGATTCAGCTAATGGCCTGGCGGCGCAGTGGATTAACTATCACGTTAATCCTGATCAGTATTCTGGTATCTCTGGCCATGGGGTTTGGTGAAAACCGTGAACTGATGCGTTTGCTCACCTTTACAGATTTTTCCTTACGCGGTTCGCAAGTTTTTCATCATACCTTTCCAGCCATGCTATCAACTGGCCAGTGGTGGCGTTTGGTGACGCCAGCATTTATGCATTTTAGTGAGCTTCATCTCGCTTTCAACCTGCTTTGGATTTGGGTTGTGGGTAGTAAAATTGAGCAAATGCATGGTCGCTGGATACTGCTGGGTCTTTTTCTAACCTCGGCAACCTTATCAAACCTAGGACAATTTTTAGTCAGTGGCCCAATGTTTGGTGGTATGTCAGGCGTTGTTTATGCCGTCTTGGGCTACAGTTGGCTATGGGATAAGCAGGGCTATCGACCCAGATTCGGTCTTCCTCAAGGCTTGATGGGTTTCATGCTGATCTGGTTGGTGCTGGGCTATTTAGGTATTCTTCAGTTCATTGGCATGGGAGCCGTTGCCAATACCGCACATCTGGTTGGCTTGCTTGTCGGGTTGTTATTTGTGCTACCGGTAAGATTATTGATAAATCAGTCTTATCGATAGAATAAGACGTGATAGGAGAAGAAGTGTGACTTTTGATGAAATGATCGACTCGATGACTGTCGAGATATATGAATCGATGAAACGCTCCGTGGAGTTGGGTAAATGGCCAAATGGCGTCAAGCTCACTCCAGAACAACGTGAGCAAAGCTTAAGAGCGATCATAGCCTATGAGCATAAGCGCAACATACCTGAAAATGAGCGTGTAGGGTTTATTGATCGCACCCGCAAGGACGGAACACAACATGGCTCCGACCCTCTAAAGCCAGACGTACTGAAAATCATAAACTCTTAAGCTCTTACCCGACACAAAGGAAGCTAATCTATGTCAGCAAAGCCAGTCATCTATCTTAAAGACTATGCGCTTCCCGGCTATCTCATTGAAAGCGTTAATCTGACATTTGAACTCCATGAAACGCAAACTCACGTCACCAGTGTCCTTAAGGTTAAGCGTAACCCCGATATAGCTGTGGTGAATGAACTCGAATTGCACGGTCATGAAACAGTGATATTGCGATCGATTAAGCTCAATCAACAGCCTCTGGATCCCTCTGCTTACCGCCGTGAAAAAGAGTCGCTTTATATAGGTTATCTCCCTGATGCATTTGAACTGGAGATAACCACGGAAATCAATCCACAGGAGAATTCAGCGCTTGAAGGGCTTTATCTTTCTGATGGTATGTACTGTACACAATGTGAAGCGGAAGGGTTTCGGCGCATTACCTTCTATCCTGACAGACCGGATGTGATGTCGGTTTTCACCACAACCCTGATTGCCAATAAGCAACAATTTCCAGTATTGCTCAGCAATGGTAACCCCATCGATCAGGGTGAGCTTGATGCACAACGTCATTGGGTGACTTGGCAAGATCCATTTCCAAAACCTGCCTACCTGTTTGCATTGGTTGCGGGTGATCTATCCTGTTTGGAAGATCACTTTATCACGCAATCGGGTCGTCGTGTGACGCTACAGATCTTTGCTGAGCCCAAGGATTTAGAAAAGCTGGATCATGCGATGACAGCGCTAAAAAATGCAATGCGCTGGGATGAGCAAGTTTATGGGCGTGAGTATGATCTGGATATCTACATGATTGTCGCAGTCGATTTCTTCAATATGGGCGCCATGGAGAATAAAGGTTTAAATATCTTCAACACCGCCTGTGTGCTGGCGCATCCAAAAACGACCACTGATGCGGGATTTCAGCGAGTCGAGTCGGTGGTTGCTCATGAGTATTTTCACAACTGGTCAGGTAACCGAGTCACTTGTCGTGACTGGTTTCAATTAAGCCTGAAAGAGGGCTTTACGGTCTTTCGAGATCAATGCTTCTCAGCAGATATGCACTCCGATGTTGTGCAACGCGTAGATGAAGTCGGTATCTTAAGAACGGCGCAGTTCGCAGAGGACGCCGGCCCGATGGCGCATCCAGTGAGACCGGCTTCGTTTATTGAAATTTCAAACTTTTATACCCTAACAGTCTATGAAAAAGGTGCCGCAGTTGTACGTATGCTTCACACCTTGTTGGGCGAAACGGCTTTTCGTCAAGGCGCAGACCTCTATTTTGAACGCCATGATGGTCAGGCAGTTACAACAGATGACTTTGTACAAGCCATGGCAGATGCATCGGGAAGAGACCTAACCCAGTTTAAACGTTGGTACAGTCAGGCGGGTACGCCCAGATTGACGGTTACTGATCACTATGATCCGGATACGCGACAGTACCGCTTATCCATTCAGCAGAGCTGTCCAGCGACGCCTGAAGCGAATCAGAAACAGCCATTTCACGTGCCCATCAGCGTCGGCTTGCTAGATCAAAACGGCGCCCCAATACCGCTTAAGCAAGGCGCAACGACTCAGCTTCTAGAGTTAACAGAGTCACAACAGACGTTTGTTTTTGAACAGATAGATGAAAGGCCAATCCCTTCATTGTTACGCCATTTTTCAGCACCGGTAAAATTGTCTTATCCCTATACGGATGACCAATTAGCCTTCTTGCTTCGTCATGATGAAGATGGATTTAACCGATGGGACGCAGGTCAACAACTTGCTCTGCGGTTAATCTCACAACTGATACAGGATTACCAGCAACAAAAACCCATGGTGTTACCAGATGCCTTTATAGCAACCTGGAAGCATTTAATGGCTCATGCGGCTGAAGATCCTGCTATGTCCGCATTGCTGATGACGCTTCCAAGTGAGGCCTATATCAGTGAACAGGCCGAAGAGATAGATCCAGTCGCCATTCATCATGTGCGTCAATTTATTAAACAAGCACTGGCAGAAACCTTTGCTCAAGAGTGGCTGACTTTGTATCAGGCACAGGACTCTGATAGGGCATATTCATCAGAGCCGGCTGAAATGGCAAGAAGAAGCCTGCGAAATCTTGCTCTGGGCTATCTAATGTCACTGCCGAATCCTGCACACCTTGCTTTGGCTGAACAACAATTCAGCACGGCCGATAATATGACCGATCAGTTTGCCGCTCTCGTGAATATTGTCCATTCTGACTTTAGTGATGCAGGCCAAAGTGTTCTGGATAGTTTTTTAACTCAGTGGCAACAAGAGTCATTGGTCATGAATCAGTGGCTAATGGTTCAAGCAACCGATCCGAAGCCGGGCGCTTTAGCGCGTGTCATGCAACTGCTGGATCATCCCATTTATGATGCCAGAAATCCGAACAAGATACGCTCAGTGATTGGCGCTTTCTGTAACCAAAATGCGGTAAACTTCCATGCTGAGGATGGCAGTGGTTATCGTTTTTTAGCGGATCATATTATCAAACTGGATGGGCAAAACCCCCAGATTGCCGCTCGCTTGTTAACGCCTTTAACCCGATGGAAGCGTTTCGGTGCTGATCGCCAAGCCAAAATGCTGGCACAGCTTCAGCGTATCATGGATTCCGGGAATTTATCTGGGGATGTATACGAAGTCGTAAGTAAAAGTTTGAGTAAATGATGTCTTTAGTCAAAGGTTGTAGCGATCTGGCTCGATCCCTAGCGCGGCCTCAGATATACTCTATGCAAAATTATTTAAAATAAATCAGTCAGGAAAAGAGAATGCAAAAATTTCTACCGACCGACCAAAAGTTTGACCTACAACAAAACTACCGTCGTGCACTGAAATGCCAAGAGCAGTTAAGTGCTGCCAAAGAGACGGTCAAGGAAGCCAAGAGAAGTCGCGTTTGGATTGTAGCCCTAGTCATTATCATTTTTGCGATGGGGTCAGACTTCTTTTTAGGTGCCTCTGCGGCACTGTTCGCACATTATTTCTACCGCATCTTGCGTGCATGGTACTCAGTGAGTCGTGCGGAAGAGTCTTTAGAAGAAAATGAACGTTGGTTTAATGCTAAGGGCTTTAAGCTGGAAGGCCGTGTACTTTATGCGCGTGAAGACAGCTTGCTTGAAAACCCCTTAGACCCGTTTGATGACGAAATTTATCGTTAATTTTACTGCTATATGCTGTTGCTCAGTGACCTTTTATTGATACTGATCAACAGCAATTGTTGCAACTGCGTTATATAGTGAAAGTCACGACCTTTCAGGAGACAGTGAGATGACTATATTAGAGCAGTTGCATCAAGATCACATCAATCTGAGTCGACTATTAGAAGTACTGGAGATGAAAATCCAGAAACTCAAAGCGGGTGACTCACCCAATTTTCAGCTCTTATCAGAGCTAGTCGAATATATCGGCAATTATGCTGATCAGTTTCACCACCCTCGCGAAGATCATATGTATCATTACTTTGAAAAGCGAGAGGCGAGTTTAGATCGACACTTGCATGAGTGTGAGCGTCAACATGGCGACTTGAAGCAACTTTCCAAAGATGTAACTGAGTTGGTGGATGCTGTCATGCACGATGCTGTTATTCCCATGAATGAATTTATAGAGCGCTTAGAAAACTTTCTTGAGCGCGAGCGTGCTCATATCAATTTCGAAGAGGAAACCATCTTCCCTGCTATTAATGCAGTCTCAAATGATCAGGATTGGCAGGCGCTCGAAAAAGATTTACCTCAACCAAGTGATCCATTATTTGGCGAAAAACAGGGCGAAAATTATCGCGAGATTTATAAAGCGATGCTTCAGGACGTGAACTCCGCTTAACTTATCTTTAAGGCTTGAAAACGCACCTGGTTTCGTCCGTTGCGTTTGCCAACATAGAGAGCTTGATCAGCACTTTGGATCAGGCTCTCAGATAACTGCTTCAGATCATGCGCTTCTGTATGGTGTTGTTCGCACAAAGTAACACCCAAAGAGGCGGTAATCCCTATTGACTCGCCTAGATGTCCGGTAAAGCAGGTGTGTTCAATCACACTGCGCAGATTTTCTGTGACACGAATGGCTTCAGACTCACCGCACCCGGGTAATAAAATGGCAAACTCTTCACCACCATAGCGCGCTACGCAGTCGGTGGCTCTTAAGTTGTCCTTCAACAGTTGTGCCATTTCTCTTAAAATCTTGTCACCACTAAGATGGCCGTGCGTATCATTCACAGGCTTAAAGTGGTCGATATCCAGCAGAATACAGGCCATCGATTCGGCGGTTCGACTGCAACGTTTAATTTCTCGAAGCAGTTGTTGGTTAAACGCACGACGATTAAAGGCACGTGTTAATGAATCTAGGCTACTGAGTTTTTGCAAGGTTTCCCGACTGATCGCATTTTCAATACAAACAGCCACAACAGATGCCAAGTGAGCGACATAGTCGTAGCGCAATAAGTGATTGTATCGTTGTGGATCTGCACTACCTAAGCAGAGAGCGCCAATCAGGCAGTTCTGTCTGACTAAGGGTAGTAAAGCGCAGGATTCAACTTTTTCACCCTGTGGAAAGCAGTAAGATTTTATAAAAGCGTTGGTTTCACCGCAGTAAGGTTTTACATCTGTAAAAAGCTCATGCAGGGTCGCAGGGTGGTGAAGCAGGGTCAGTCCATTGAAGTGATCATACTGTTCTGACCCATCTAACAACTCTTGTACGGCATCTTCCGGGTCAAGCAACATCAAGGTGACACTAGATAGAGCAAACCCTTGCTTAAATCGATGCAATAAGTAATCCATCAATTCAGCCAGAGTGACACATGACAGTAATTCTAGCTCAGCCGCAAAAAAAGATTTTAACAGCTGTTCATTACGTTCAGCTTTGTGATGCAAAATGCTAACACGTTGGCGAAGCTCCTTATTTTCGTCTTCAGTTGCTTTCTCGGTTAGCATGTTTTTTGTCCCTAATGGATTCAACGTGTTATCACTTAAAGCAGTCATAACACAAAGATGTAACATGTTGATGCAAATTGCAATCTGGTCATTTTGATG
Organism: Nitrincola sp.; assembly: GCA_007125745.1. Taxonomy (GTDB): domain Bacteria; phylum Pseudomonadota; class Gammaproteobacteria; order Pseudomonadales; family Balneatricaceae; genus Nitrincola. Next base: position 30,373 of record SLCQ01000034.1, on the reverse strand, counting down.
TTATGTACTAGTGTATATAAAAAAAGCCTAGGAGAGAATCAAATGCGAGTGTTGATTAGTGGCGGAAGTGGATTTATCGGACAAGCACTGTCACAAGCGCTAACACAGCGAGGGGACGAAGTCGTGATTTGGTCACGTCAACCCTCTTCAAAAGCCAATTGGATAACGCAACTCGATCAGATTAAAGAGCCTATAGATTGCGTTATTAATCTGGCAGGTGCCGGAATAGTTGATAAGCGCTGGACACCCGAGCGAAAAGAGTTACTGCGTAGCAGTCGTATTCAGACGACAGCAAAGCTGGTGAACTGGATAGCTCAACAAACGGATAAGCCTCACCTACTCATCAGTGGTTCTGCAATTGGTTACTATGGTAGTCAAGCAAAGGGTGAGCTGGATGAACAGGCGCGTCCTGTGGAGGGCTTCACTCATCAACTCTGCGCAGATTGGGAAGCTGAAGCTTTGAAAGCCGAAGCGGCGGGTGTTCGAGTTTGCTTGATTAGAACCGGTGTTGTTTTAGGGGCTGGTCAAGGCGCGCTAAAAAAAATGCTCCTACCTTTTAAGCTCGGTTTAGGCGGGCCGATTGCATCAGGACAGCAGTGGATGTCGTGGATTCATATTGAAGATCAAGTCAATGCTATGCTCTGGTTGATGGATCATCCTACCCTAACAGGGCCTTTTAACTTAACCGCACCCGAACCCGTAACCAATGCACAATTTTCAGCATCACTGGCCAAGGCACTTAAACGACCTGCATTTTTCAGAGTGCCCGCCATCACTATGAAGCTGATGCTTGGAGAAGCCAGTGAGTTGTTATTGGAAGGTCAGTGCGTTAAACCTCGTGCACTTGAGCAATCTGGATTTAGTTTTCGCTATCCTCAATTGGATCAAGCATTGCAACAGTTGGTGAAATAGGCTTTAACGTCGACGTCGAAGTGTTCTGACTGCCTCTAACAGCAGGTCACCACGCCACTCACTTTGTTGTGATTGTTTAATATGATGCTCAAGATCTAATAGAAGGTAGTTCAGTGTTTGGCTGACATTGGCCTGAAAAATAGATTCAGGCTGTGTGATGCGCTTTTCTGGCCAGAAGCAGGCCGCCCAATACACCAATGCCATGCGCGCCTCATAGCAAGCGTTTTCTTGGCATGCACGTGTGAGTTCTTGAAATGCCAACAACTCCGCTTGTTGACCTAAGTGTCGAGTATCACGATTGAGTTGAGCGGGTGGCGAGTGTCGACGGGCATCGTTTCGTGGAACTGATGTCTGTGAGCCTGTAGGGTTTTTAGGCGTCGATAACTTGGCTACAGACCGACCAGATTGAAACTTAAAACCGGCAAGAATAGCCAAGGATACGACAGTGAGTAATGTAAATCCAATCGCGACTTGAATCCAAAAATCTGTCCAGCGACTGTTCTCGGTGGGCGCGTCAGTGTTTGTTTCGGGAGTTGAACTCACAGCAGGTTGTTGCAGGTCAAGTTTAGGTGATGAAGGTTCCTCATTGGTAGTGCGTAAACTGGGCGCGGGTAATTGCGTTTCTCTAAATGCTTCTGCTTCAGTATCCCACCAAACCACATGGCTAATAGGTTGTGAAATGGATGCGTTAGGCGTTGGGTGTATATACCACAGCTCTTGTAGATGGCTTGAGACTCCCTGTCGAGATTGAAACTCGTCAATGTTTCGTTCAATCAGTTGATAGTCTTGGCGATCGGTGGTGTTGATAAGCTGTTGTGGAAGCTGATGCGGAAGGCTTCCCATCGAAAAAAGCGAAATTTGGCGTATATGACCTCCATCTGTGATGGGGTGTACTCGATCACTTAACACTAGATTTTCACTGGGAAGCCAAGCTTGACCTTCAGGTCGAGTAGCAACTGTAATGCCGTTTAATTCAGTGGTGAGTGTTTCAGTGCTATTGTTAAAGGGTGACGGAAATCTCACACTTGGCCCACGACCTTCCAGATAGCCTGCTTGAGCTGGAAAAAGTGCAAATTGCTGGGTGGTATGGAAACTGGGTTGATCCAAACCGGGTTCAACACGAGTATGAGGTAGCCCTAATGTTCGCACGCGACCATGTTCCAGTTCTGGAGGAATAATATCAACGGATTCAGGTAGCGCCTCATCATGAAAAATATGAAGCGTGACAATTAACTGCGTGTCTTGATATACCTGATTACGATCCGTTTCTATAGTGAGCTGAATCGGGTGATTAACCGGAACTTCAGCCTGAAGGATGGCGGTATAAAAAAAAAGTAGAAATCCTACCAATACCCCTTGCGTAACGTGCCTGATCATATAGTCTTAAGTAGTAGTTAAATTTTAACTCATTATCAGGAAAGGCTATTCGATACGCAATCATCCATTGTGTATACCCATAGCAAAAAAACTAAAAAAAGAGAGAGAGATATGCCCCTAAACGTTGCGGAAACAAAGGAAACGATCCTGGAACGTCTTAAATCTGAGATAGGCAATCGACTGGCAGGTAGCAAGTCAACGCTCCTGAATCAGTTTGTTGATAGCTTTTATCGCAATACTCCAGAGATGGATTTACAAAAGTGGCGTCTAGATGACCTGCTGGGTGCAACCCTGAACATGTGGGAGTTTATTCAAGAGACACCTACTGATGAGCCCAGAATAAAAGTCTTCAATCCAGATTATGAGCGCCATGGTTGGCAATCAACCCATACAGTGATTGCCGTTGTGTCTACTGATCGTCCATTTATCATTGACTCACTGCGCATGGAACTCAATCGTCTGAACCTGTCTATCCATGCGATTAATAATGTGGTGCTGACAACAGACAGAGATGCCAATGGGGTATTAAAAGGGTTAAATAAAACCAAGGGATCAGCCGAATCCATCGTCGCGATTGAAGTGGATCGTCATACCGACACAGCCATGCTTGAATCCATTCGGACTGAACTCTTCGAAGTGTTAGATCAAGTAAAGGCATCAGTTGATGACTTTCAGCCGATGCTTGACGCTGTTTCAGAACAGTTGGAGCATCTCAAAACAGTCAGTAAGTCACTCGAGAAAAAAGATCTGGCTGAAGCGACTGATTTTCTGGAATGGATGAAAAGTAATTTCACCTTTTTGGGATATGAGCTTTTTGATCTTAAAAAATCAGCTAAAAAAGAGTCTTTAGAACCTGTAAAAGGCTCTGGACTCGGTTTGTTAAGAGACTGCAACGAAGAGTGCAGAGCAAAGTTCTTAGATGCCGAAAATCTGAATGCCGATCAGCACACTCTCTTGCCTGACTTAATCAGTTTCTCTAAAGCGGCGGCCAAATCACGAGTGCACCGTCCCGCTTTTCCTGATTACATTGGCTTTAAGCGTTTTGATGCCAAAGGTAATCAGATAGGTGAGGTGAGATTTTTAGGCTTATACACCTCGGCTGTGTATATGCACTCACCGCGCGAAATTCCCGTTATTCGCAATAAAATTAGTACGGTATTGAATAACTCCGGCTTCTATGAGCAAGGTCATGATTGGAAGCAGTTATTACAGATATTGGAAACCTTTCCTCGTGATGAATTGTTCCAAATGCAAGTTGATGAACTGACATCAATGGCAATTGGCATTTTGGAAATTCGTGAGCGCCGTCAAATTCGAGTTTTTGTGCGTCGAGACCAACAAGGCCATTATTTTTCAGCACTGGTGTATGTCCCAAGAGAAATATACAGCACCGAGTTCCGTGTGCGTGCTGAAACCATATTGAAAACATCCTTGCAGTGTGAACTCGCTGAGTTTACCACCTACTTTTCAGAGTCAATTCTGGCACGCACTCAGTTTAATTTACGTAACGAAGATGCAGATCAGGCTGTAATCGAAGCGTTTGACGTTAAAGAGATTGAGCACCAAATTCGAGAAGCAGCGCGTAGCTGGGAAGAGGATCTGTTTACGGCCCTCACTGAAACCTTAGGAGAGGAAAAAGGGATTCACAGCTTTAACCACTTTGGTAGCGGTTTTCCAGCGAGCTATCGGGCTCATTTTTCAGCGCGCACCGCTGTGATTGATATTCAGCACATGCAAAGCATGAGTGAAGAAAACCCTATTGCCTTAAGCTTCTATCGGGCCTTAAATAGGGAAGAGGATGAGTTAAATTTCAAACTTTTCCATTACGGCAATTCCTTACCTTTGTCGGATGTGTTGCCCATATTGGAGAACCTCGGCTTAAGAGTCATGGATGAACACCCTTATGAGATCACAACGGATGGTAATACTATCTGGATACATGATTTCAATCTTCGTTACAGTGGTCAGCAACACGCCTCTATTGAAGAACTACAAGAGACGTTTGAAGATGCCTTCCTGCATATATGGAAGGGTGCTTGCAGTAGTGATGACTTTAATAAGCTCGTACTGGGTGCGGGTTTAGGCTGGCGTCAAGTTAAGGTTTTACGAGCTTATGCTGCCTACATGAAGCAAATCCGCTTTCCAATCAGTACTGAAGCCGTCATCGCTGCCATGAATAACCATGTTGGCATTGCGCGTGAACTGGTGAATCTTTTTGACGCACGTTTTGATCCAGAAAAGGCCAGTTCTAAGGCAGAAAGCGCGGTAGAAGAGCGTATTCAGGAAGCGCTTGAAAATGTTGCTAGCCTCAATGAAGATCAGGTTATACGTCAGTACTTAGTGTTGATGAAAGCAACGCTTAGAACCAACTTTTTCCAGAAGGTTGAGGGTCAACATAAACCCTACATCTCATTCAAACTATCTCCTGCAGAGATCCCTGATATCCCGCAACCGAGACCCATGTTTGAGATTTTTGTCTTTTCACCGCGTGTGGAAGGTGTTCATTTACGAGGGGGTAAAGTCGCTCGTGGCGGGCTTCGTTGGTCTGACCGTAACGAAGACTTTAGAACCGAAGTGCTTGGGCTGGTAAAAGCGCAACAGGTTAAAAATGCGGTCATCGTACCCGTAGGGGCGAAAGGCGGGTTTGTAGCTAAACAGTTGCACTCGGGCATGAGTCGTGATGAATGGCTGGATGAAGGTGTTAACTGTTATAAAATGTTTATCAGTGCCTTGTTAGACATTACCGATAATTTAATAGAGGGTGATGTGGTGCCACCGAAAAATGTGGTGCGCCATGATGAAGATGACACCTATCTTGTTGTCGCAGCAGACAAAGGCACCGCAACCTTCTCCGATATTGCTAATGGCATTGCGGCTGAATACAACTTTTGGTTGGGTGATGCATTTGCTTCGGGCGGAAGTCAGGGGTATGACCACAAGAAAATGGGCATTACAGCAAAAGGTGCCTGGGTTTCAGTGGAACGTCACTTCCGTGAATTAGGTCACAATACGCGCACAGAACCGTTCACAGTTGTGGGCATTGGTGACATGTCGGGTGATGTATTTGGAAATGGTATGCTTCTGTCTGACCAGATCAAACTGGTAGCAGGATTTAACCATCTGCATATCTTTATTGACCCTGATCCTGATCCAGCAAAAAGCTATGCTGAGCGAGAGCGTCTCTTCAAGTTGCCACGGTCAGGTTGGAATGACTACGATACTTCGTTGATTTCTAAAGGAGGTGGCGTTTTCGAGCGATCAGCTAAGTCGATCAAACTCACACCCGAAATGAAAAAAATGCTCGGTGTAAGTGTTGCACAAATGACACCGACCGATCTGATATCTGCCCTTTTGAAATCACAGTTTGATCTGTTGTGGAATGGAGGTATCGGTACCTATATCAAAGCTAGCCATGAAAATAATGCTGATGTTGGCGATAAAGCTAATGATGGTTTACGGGTGAACGGCTGTGACCTGCAGTGTCGTGTGATTGGTGAGGGTGGTAACCTCGGCATGACCCAGATGGGTCGTATGGAATATGCGCGACATGGTGGGCGCATCAATACAGACTTTATCGATAATGCTGGCGGTGTTGACTGCTCTGACCACGAAGTCAATATCAAGATTTTGCTCAACAGCCTTGTCGCCGCGGGTGATATGACCCTGAAGCAACGTAATAAGCTTTTAGTCGAGATGACAGACGAGGTTTCTTCACTCGTATTGAAGAACAACTATCGTCAAGTGCAAGCTTTGACCTTGGCAGAAAGACGTTCGCTGATTGCTATTTCTGAATATCAGCGCTTTATTACCAAGCTTGAAGGGCAGGGTAAGCTCAATCGTAAACTGGAATATATCCCTTCTGATGAAGAGATAGAAGAGCAGCGATCAGCTGGCAAAGGATTGAGCCGCCCTGAGTTATCTGTACTGGTATCCTACAGTAAAGCGGATCTGAAAGAGCGCTTACTGGCAACGGACCTACCAAGTGATGAGTATGTTGCGCAAGAACTGGTTACAGCCTTTCCAAAACAGATGCGTGAGCAGTTTGGTAAAGAGTTAACAGAACATCGACTGGTCCGAGAAATTGTATCAACTCAGGTTGCTAATGAAATTGTGAACCTCATGGGGATCAATTTTGCTGACCGACTGAGTATTTCAACTGGCAGTGATATAGAAACGCTGACACGTGCTTATGTTCTGGTCAGAGATACCTTCCGTATCCGAGAGCTTTGGAAAGAAATAGAGTTATTGGACTATCAGGTAGATGCGTCTATTCAGCTGGAAATGATGGAACGACTTCAGTACCTAGTGCGGCATGCTACACGCTGGTTCTTGCGCAATCGTCGTGGTGGTATTGAATGTAAACAAGAGATCGATCTGTTTGCAAAACCGCTACAGCAAGTTGCCGAAAACCTAGGTGAATTGCTCTGTGGTGAACCTAAGACTCAATGGGAAAAAGCTTACCAGCGCTATACAGATGCAGGTGTCCCTGCAGCATTAGCGAAGGTTGTTGCGGGTTCCAATATCCTGTTCTCTGCATTAGCTGTTATCGAAGTGGCACGTGAAGAAAAAGTGGATATGCAAAACGCAGCACAAGCTTTCTTCGGCTTGGGTGAACGACTTGAACTTCACTGGTTCTCCATGCAACTTAATGATCTGGATGTCGACAGCAACTGGCAAGGCTTAGCCCGTGATGCATTCCGAGATGACTTGGATTGGAACCAGCGAGCACTGATGGCCTCCGTTCTTAAACTGGGCAAAGCGACTAAAGGGGATACCAGTAGCTTGTTAGAACAATGGAGTGAACTGAACAGTGCGCTGATTGAGCGCTGGGATAAAGTGCTTGACGATTTACAATCTGCGAAAGTTCAAGACTATGCAATGTATACAGTAGCGGTCCGAGAGTTGTATGATCTTGCCCGAACCTGTGTCCATAGTGCTGACTGAGTAGTTGTGTAAGAAATCATCACAAACTGCCAGTCTTATCTGGCAGTTTGCTGATGAAATATCTGATCCTTGACCTGGCGATTAGCCGGGCAGAATATATGAAATACTACCAAGGTCGTGCAGTACAGATTTCTGCACGTGCTCGTGATGGTCGCACTGTCCGACTCCCCGCCACGGTTATGCGTCAATTTGTCTCACTTTCGGGACTTTATGGAACCTTTGCTGTGTATTATGACGATCAAGGACAACTCCTGCAGGTAGACCGTTTGTCTTAGCCCTGTCATTGTAGGTTCACTCAAGGGTATAATACTTGCCCGTTTTCAAAACTGCTTTGAGATTTCTATGTTATACAACCTAGCCCGATCATTGATGTTTAAGCTCGATGCAGAAACTGCGCATAACCTGTCGTTATCCAGTATGAACCTGTTGTCTGAGCTTGGCTTACAGCACTTAGCTGGAGCACGCACGCGCAGCCTGCCGGTTGAGGTGATGGGTCTGCGTTTTCCCAACCCAGTAGGACTTGCCGCTGGACTGGATAAAAATGGGACTGCCGTTGATGGGTTGGCTGGCATGGGGTTTGGATTCATTGAAGTAGGAACGGTGACGCCGAGGCCGCAAGCGGGGAATCCTCGACCCAGAATTTTTCGCCTGGCGGATCATATCGCGATCATCAATCGCATGGGATTCAATAATGATGGTGTGGATCAATTACTGAAAAATCTTGAAAAAGTGCGCTATAAAGGCATTTTAGGGATCAATATCGGTAAAAACAAAGATACGCCTAACAAGCAAGCGAATGATGATTATCTCTATTGTTTGCGTCGCGTCTATGATCGCGCGAGCTATATTACGGTCAATATTTCATCACCAAACACACCGGGTTTACGTAGTTTACAGTTTGGTGATTCGTTGAATGGTTTATTAGATGCGTTAAAAAATGAGCAGGCAAGGCTCTCAAAGCTACATACAAAATATGTACCCATTGCCTTAAAGATAGCGCCTGATATGGAAGAGGAAGAGTTTGAGCTGGTCGCTAACGCGTTAAAAAGCTATGAAATGGATGCAGTGATTGCAACCAACACCACTTTAAGTCGAGAAGGTGTTGAAGATTCTCCTTTTGCACAAGAAGTCGGCGGCTTAAGCGGTGCACCAGTGCGCAACCGTTCAACCGCGGCTATTGCATCATTACACCGCCATTTGAAAGGTGCGTTACCGATTATCGGTGTGGGTGGTATCACTGAACCTTTTGATGCTATCGCTAAAATTGAAGCGGGTGCCAGCTTGGTGCAGATCTATTCTGGATTGATATATCGAGGGCCAACCTTGATTCATGAATCCGTAAAAGCATTAGAGCCTTTGCTAAGGAAATAGGTGTTTTATTAACCTGTTGCAGGTTGCGATGTGGTGATCATCGCAACCTTGGCTCCTAAGTTTCGATATCTACACCTATGTTACTTGCACCTGTGTAGATGAATGATCAGAAATTACGCTAAGGTGGGGTTTACTTGGATAGCAGAAACGCCAGACATGCCGTTCCAGTGTGCTTCTCGACCCTCTCGCCAGCCGTTCATCCAGTGAGATCGGAGATCTGATGTATGTACGGGGCATTCCTCTTTTGATCGGCCGTTTAGGCCTGCAACAAATCCACGGTTGTGCAGAGTAGCACTGCGGTCTCGTTTCTGTTTTCTCATAATGCGCCTCTCAATTTCTAATTGTCATCGCGGTTTCAAGCATCTATTTTGACTAATGCATAGTGAAGAAGTTCAGACGCTCAATACCTGTTGCGTGTGTGTTATAAGGCAATCAACACACCTACTATTAGTATAGGAAATTAACAGCTTTGGCTATTGATATTAACTATACTGTAACAAACGTTTCATAGCGTGAGGCATAGCGCAGTTGCACAATCATGAAGTGAATCATGCGTTTACAACATAAGCTCAAGATCTGATTTGATCTTGAAATATTTTCATTCCACGAGAGAGTTTGAGGTAAAAATGACCACTGAAATTCAGGACACAGAAATGCTGAACTATTTTGTGACCTGTCCCAAAGGGATGGAGCAACTGCTTGCGGATGAGTTATCGCTTTTAGATGCCGAGCAGGTACGTATGACTGTCGCTGGGGTGAGTTGTCAGGGTGATAAGGCGTTAGGATATCGTATCTGTCTATGGTCTCGACTGGGAAGTCGGGTATTACTCAGATTGGCAGAAATGCCCGTTTCCAGTGCACAATCATTATATGATGCTGTTCAGTCAATTGACTGGTTAGTCTATCTTAGACCCTCCGGTAAGCTTCATGTTGATTTTAATGGCCGTACCGAAGAGATACGCAATACGCACTTCGGCGCACTGAAAGTGAAGGATGCGATTGTGGATCAAATACGCTCTGCCACTGGACAAAGACCTGAAGTTGATAAACAGCAACCCGAACTTCGCGTTAATGTACATATATCACGCGGTCAAGTGGCGATTTCTATCGATCTCTCTGGAGAAAGTTTGCATCGACGAGGCTATCGTGGCAAGACGGGTGAAGCGCCGATGAAAGAGAACTTAGCCGCCGCCGTATTGATGCGTGCAGGCTGGCATACGAGTGATGCGAACTGTTTAGTCGATCCCATGTGTGGGTCAGCAACCTTGCTGACTGAGGCCGCTTTGATGCGTCTTGATATCGCACCCGGTTTGTATCGCCATAGTTTTGGGTTTATGCGTTGGCCAGATTTTGACCGTGAGCTTTGGCATCAGTTGATCGATGAGGCTAAAGCGCGTGAAACCCAAGGGCGTCAGATGACAGATTTACAGCTCTTGGGTTCAGATCATAATGCGCAAGTGATTGCGGCCGCACAAGATAATGTTCGTCGAGCCAAATTAACCCAATGGATTTCATTGGAGGCTAAGGAGATGATCCAAGTGCGTCGGCCGGAAGGTGTGACATCCGGGCTACTGGTCACTAATCCTCCATATGGTGAGCGTTTAGGGGAAGCGGGGCCATTAATGTTTCTGTATAAACAGCTTGGCCAACTGATGCGCGACGAGTTTTATGGCTGGAGTGCAGCAGTTTTAACATCGGATAGATCACTAGGTCGTACGATGGGGTTAAAATCTCATAAGGACTATCAGCTCTTCAATGGCGCTTTAGAAAGCCGATTGTATCTTTATAACATCTTTGCAGAGCGCCCTCAGGCTTCATCCTCTGAACAGAAGCTGGTGCTTTCTGAAACGGCACAAATGTTTGCAAACAGATTGCAAAAAAATCTTAAAAGCCTACGCAAATGGTTGAAACAAGAATCGATTGAGTGCTACCGACTTTATGATGCAGATATGCCTGAATTTGCTGTAGCAGTTGATATTTATGGAGATCAGGTTTTGGTTCAGGAATACCAAGCTCCTCGAAGCATTGACCCCGTTAAAGCGTTTAATCGGCTCTCTGATGCGGTAGCCGCCACAGCTGTTGTACTAGATAAACATCCTGATCAAGTCGTGTTAAAGCAACGCAAGCGTCAACAGGGTAGTGAGCAATATCAGCGCCATGACGACACAGGGCGTTTCTTGGTCGTTCATGAGCACGGGTGTCGACTTAAGGTTAATCTTCATGACTACCTGGACACTGGGCTCTTTCTGGATCACAGGCCTGTTAGACGTCAAATTCAATCATTATCGGCCGGCAAAGATGTGTTGAACCTGTTTTGCTACACCGCCACGGCAACTGTTCATGCCGCTGTAGGCGGAGCAAAAAGTACAGTGAGCGTTGATATGTCGGCAACCTATTTAGACTGGGCAAAACAAAATTTGCAACTCAATACACAGGAGCTATCTAAGCATCAACTGGTCAGAGAGGATTGTTTGAAGTGGTTGAAGCGCCAAAATGGGCCTTCATTCGATCTGATCTTTATGGATCCACCCACTTTCTCAAACTCAAAACGTATGGAAGGTGTCTTAGATGTTCAGCGTGATCATGTTGCCCTAATCGAAGACGCGATGCGCTTACTTAGGTCTGATGGTGTGCTGATATTTTCAAACAACTATCGTCGTTTTAAGATGGATTATGATGCGTTAGCAAGCTTTGTCATAAAGGATGTTACTCAAGCATCACTTGATCCTGATTTCAAACGCAACAGTAAAATTCACTGTTGCTTTGAAATACGCCACGCCTAACAACAAAAAGCCCGCTAAGCGGGCTTTTTTGGCTATCCAAGTACTATTAGTGCCGATTAGCCTGGATAGTCGCGCTTTTTGGCACCGGTATACAACTGACGTGGGCGACCAATACGGTTTGGACTGGAGTGGAACTCATTCCAGTGAGAAATCCAGCCAATGGTGCGTGACATGGCAAAGATAACGGTAAACATACTGGTGGGTATGCCCATAGCTTTCAAGATGATACCGGAATAGAAGTCAACGTTAGGATACAACTTGCGCTCAACAAAGTACGGGTCTTCGAGTGCAATTTCTTCCAAGCGAGTGGCAATTCTGAGTAACGGATCATCAATATTGAGTTCTGCTAACACTTCGTCACAGGTCTTTTTCATCACGCGTGAGCGTGGATCAAAATTGCGATATACGCGGTGACCGAAGCCCATCAAGCGGAATGGATCTTCCGGATCTTTTGCACGCTTAATAAATTCAGGGATGTTCGCTTCATCGCCTATCTCATTAAGCATGGTCAATACCGCTTCATTGGCACCTCCGTGAGCGGGTCCCCAAAGGGCTGCAATACCCGCTGCAATACACGCAAATGGGTTAGCACCCGATGAGCCAGCCAGACGCACTGTAGAAGTCGATGCGTTTTGCTCATGGTCAGCATGCAATGTAAAGATGCGATCCATTGCGCGAACAAGAACAGGACTCACTTCATATTCAGCGCAAGGCGTAGAGAACATCATGCGCAAGAAGTTTTCAGCATAGCCTTTGTCATTCCGTGGAAACATAAATGGCTGGCCGATAGAGTACTTGTAGCACATGGCTGCTAGTGTTGGCATTTTAGCAATTAATCGATATGCACACACTTCACGGTGGTTAGCATTATTGATATCTAAAGAGTCGTGGTAGAACGCTGACAGAGCGCCCACAACACCACACATAATCGCCATTGGGTGAGCATCGCGGCGAAACCCTTTGTAAAAGGAGATCAGTTGTTCATGCACCATGGTGTGATTGCTGATGGTGTTCACAAACCTTTTCTTTTCTTCGGCGTTAGGAAGTTCGCCGTTTAGCAGCAAGTAACAGACTTCGAGATAATCCGATTGTTCAGCCAGTTGATCAATCGGGTAACCACGATGCAATAGAATCCCTTTATCACCATCGATATAGGTGATTTGTGATTCACAGGCAGCCGTGGACACAAAGCCGGGGTCATAGGTAAAAAGACCTTTTCCAGTCAGCGGACGGACATCAATAACATCTGGACCTTCAGTTCCTGAATACACAGGGAGTTCAATCACTTCGTCCAGGCCGTCGACCGTCAAACGTGCTTTCTTGTCAGCCATAGGTGGCTCCTATCATTCGGTTATAATTACAATGACTTATCTTGGTCATTTGATTAGATTGTCAGGTACTACCTGAATGAGAACTCGACAACTATAGAGGTTGAGGAGGGTTTGTCAATTCAACCTAAAGACGAATGTCGCAATGCAACATGTCAACACTTAAGATAGCAGAGTGATCTAAAATCGCATAGCCGCTCGAATATCTATTGCCGACATTTAAATGCGCAAACAGGGTGTTAGACCATTGTTGTACAGGCGTCAAGTCGCGTTGTATTCGATGACGTAACTGTCTATACTTCGAGCCCTGAGTTGACATTGTACAGTTGTGCAATGGCACAAATGTGCAATGCCGGTTCGGCAAATTCGAACTACTGCTTCTAAGCACTTCCAGCAACCCGTCCTGCAAAGGGACTCAAAAGTGTGAACTAGAGCCGTGAACAAAAAACGACCTGTAAACCTAGATATACAAACCATCAAGCTGCCGTTAACGGCAGTCACCTCAATTTTACATCGTGTCACAGGTGTAGCACTGTTCTTTGGTGCCATCTTCGCCATGTACTTATTGGGATTGTCATTAGAATCTCAGTCTGGCTTTAACGCTGCGGCTGAACTTCTCCGGGATAGCTTCCTGGCAAAACTCATCGCATGGGGATTTGTTTCAGCACTTCTGTACCATATGGTCGCAGGGGTCAAGCATCTAATTATGGATTTTGGCTACTGTGAAGAGTTGGAGTCAGGTACTTTGGCAGCCAAAGTAACGCTGATTGCGGGTGTTGTTCTTGTCCTTCTGGCAGGAGTATGGATATGGTAACAAGTATTACAAGTTTTGGCCGTAGTGGTCTTTATGACTGGATGATGCAGCGTGTCACCGCTGTTGTCCTTATGGCTTATACTCTTTTCATGATCGGCTATTTGCTGTTCAGTTCAGACCTGAGTTATGCCTCTTGGTCATCCCTTTTTCAAAATACTGCAATGCGCATCTTTACCCTATTGGCAATTTTGTCATTGGTAGCACATGCATGGATCGGTCTGTGGTCGGTATCGACTGACTACATTAAAAAGACCAGCATCCGTTTTGCATTTCAATCCGTATGTGGTCTGCTGGCGTTTATTTACGTCGTGTGGGGCATTCAGATTTTGTGGGGTGTTTAAAAGATGACAAAGCTTCGTACATTAACCTTTGATGCCATCGTTGTCGGTGGTGGCGGTGCGGGCATGCGTGCTTCGCTTCAGTTAGCGCAGTCTGGTCTTAACACAGCCTGTGTCACTAAAGTGTTTCCAACGCGTTCTCACACTGTGTCAGCTCAGGGTGGTATTACCTGTGCTATCGCGAGTGCGGATCCAAACGATGATTGGCGCTGGCATATGTATGATACGGTCAAGGGATCTGATTATATCGGTGACCAAGATGCAATCGAATACATGTGTTCAGTCGGGCCTCAGGCAGTATTTGAGCTAGACCACATGGGTCTACCTTTCTCTCGTACTGAGGTGGGTCGTATCTATCAGCGTCCATTTGGTGGGCAGTCAAAGGGTCCCGATAATCCTACTCAGGCAGCGCGTACCTGTGCAGCTGCCGACCGTACAGGTCATGCGTTGCTCCATACGCTTTATCAGGCGAACATGAAAGCAGGAACCACTTTCCTAAATGAGTGGTATGCCGTTGACCTGGTGAAAAACGCAGACGATGCCGTTGTTGGGTGTATTGCTATCTGTATTGAAACAGGTGAAACCGTCTACATCAAAGCAAAAGCGACTGTTCTTGCGACAGGTGGTGCAGGCCGTATTTATGCATCCACAACCAACGCCTTGATCAATACAGGTGATGGTATGGGTATGGCATTGCGTGCCGGTTATGCGGCGCAAGATATGGAAATGTGGCAATTTCACCCAACGGGTATCCATGGTGCAGGTACTCTGGTAACAGAAGGTTGCCGTGGTGAGGGTGGCTATCTTATTAATAAAGATGGTGAGCGCTTTATGGAGCGTTATGCGCCGAATGCTAAAGACTTGGCAGGTCGTGACGTTGTCGCTCGTTCGATGATTCTGGAAATTCTGGAAGGTCGTGGCTGTGGCCCAGATGGCGATCACGTATTGCTAAAACTTGATCATCTAGGTGAAGAAGTTCTGCATTCTCGCTTGCCAGGTATCTGTGAATTGTCCAAAACATTCGCAGCTGTTGATCCAGTAAAAGAGCCGATCCCTGTTGTACCAACCTGTCACTACATGATGGGTGGCTTGCCAACCAACATTGGTGGTCAAGTGATCTGCCCTGACGCTGAGGGTAATGACAAGATTGTTGATGGCTTGTTTGCCTGTGGTGAAGTGGCCTGCGTATCTGTGCATGGTGCAAACCGTTTGGGTGGTAACTCTTTGCTTGACTTGGTTGTATTTGGTCGTGCAGCGGGTATGCAGATCGAAGAGCAAATGCGTGAAGGTTACGAAGTGAAAGATGCAACCGATGCAGACATTGAAGCTGCTATGGTGCGCTTGAATCGTATCAATAACAGCACCGGCGGTGAAAAAATCGCTGATGTGCGTAAAGAGTTGCAGAGCACCATGCAGCTTTATTTCGGTGTGTTCCGTGATGGGGATGCAATGGATAAAGGGTTGCAGTTACTAGGTGAAATACGTAAGAAAGTTGAAAATCTTCACCTTGAAGATAAGAGTCAGTCTTTCAATACGTCACGTATTGAAGCCTTGGAGCTTGAAAACTTGTTAGAAGTTGCTGAGGCGACTGCAGTTGCTGCGGTAGAGCGTAAAGAATCTCGCGGTGCCCATGCGCGTAACGATTTCACTGAGCGTGATGATGAAAATTGGCTGTGCCATTCGATCTATTACCCAGCGGATAAGCGTATAGGTAAACGTGCGGTAAATTTTGCGCCTAAAACCGTAGACGCATTCCCGCCCAAGATCAGAACTTACTAAGAGGCTGATGATATGCTGGTAAGTGTATACAGATACAACCCTGAAACTGATGATGCCCCCTACATGCAGGATATCCATATTGATATTCCTGGCGGTAAAGACATCATGGTACTGGACCTGCTCCAGTTACTTAAAGAAAAAGATCCATCCATGACATTCCGTCGTTCATGCCGTGAAGGTGTTTGCGGCTCAGACGGTATGAATATGAATGGTAAGAATGGCTTAGCCTGTATTACAGCGCTATCACAAGTCGTGGAAAAAGATAAGCTAGTGCTTCGTCCTCTTCCTGGTTTACCGGTGATTCGTGATTTGGTTGTAGATATGACTCAGTTCTACAAGCAATACGAGAAGGTGAAGCCTTTCTTAATCAATGACACACCACCGCCGGCGATTGAACGTCTTCAGACGCCTGAAGATCGTGCAGAGCTGGATGGCTTGTATGAGTGTATTCTTTGTGCGTGCTGTTCAACGGCTTGCCCATCTTTCTGGTGGAACCCTGATAAGTTTATTGGTCCATCAGGACTGCTACAGGCATATCGCTTCCTTGCGGATACGCGTGATACAGCGCGTGATGAGCGCTTATCTGAGTTAGATGACCCGTTCAGTGTATTCCGTTGCCACGGTATTATGAACTGTGTCAATGTGTGTCCGAAAGGTTTGAATCCGACTAAAGCGATCGGAAAAATTCGTAACATGCTGTTACAGCGTGCTACTTAAGTAAATATTCCTGCAAAAAAGGCGCCTAATGGCGCCTTTTTCGTTTTGGTTATATGTTTATTCAATAAAGTTGCTTAAAACAACTCTATCTTCCCATAAGGTCTATGTTACCCGTTGCCATTATTTTCTGTAGAATCAGTACTGATGAACGGTGTTAAGCGAGAAAGAAAAGTCGTAAAATAATACGAATGCCTCAAGCTTAATCACTTGGCATCCTTAACGGTAATCAGCTAAGAGGAAGCCGAAAAGCTGGCAAGGAGTGGTGCAGCCTTGTCAAACAGCTTACCTCAGACTCAGGGTGAAATAATAATGCAAGACAGCATGATGGAGCTGATGTGGAAGAATGCACACCTATATGGTGGTAATCTTTCATATGTAGAACAACTATACGAAGCCTACCTTTTTGACCCCAATGCCGTTCCGCAGGAGTGGCGAGAAGAATTTGATCGCTTGCCTAAAACAGGCGATAACCTCACTCAAGACATTCCTCACACCCCCATTCGTGATCATTTTCAACTGCTAGCTAAATGTCAGCGTAAAGCTGGGCCAGCAGCGGGTGCTAGTGTGAGTTCTGAGCATGAGAAAAAACAAGTTCGCGTACTGCGTATGATCAACGCATACCGTGTTCGTGGTCATCAGGTCGCCAAAATTGATCCATTAAATTTGCTAGAGCGTCCACCTGTTCCCGATCTTGATTTGCGATTTCATGAACTCTCTGAAGCTGATTACGATACGAGTTTTCAGTTGGGTTCATTGTTCTTTGGAACAGAAGAAGCCCCTCTAAAAACCATCGTTGAAGATTTGAAAAAAACCTACTGTTCATCGGTGGGTGCTGAGTATATGCACATCGTCGATACTCAGGAAAAGCGCTGGATTCAGTCGCGAATGGAGCCAGTCCGTTGTGACCCTGTATTGGATCCGGAAACCCGCATTCATATTCTGGAGCGCTTAACTGCTGCAGAAGGCTTAGAAAAATATCTCGGCTCACGCTACGCCGGTGCTAAACGCTTTGGTGTTGAAGGTGGTGAGTCCCTGATCCCGTGTTTAGATGAGCTCATTCAGCGTGCGGGTAAAGATGGTGCCAAAGAGGTGGTTATCGGTATGGCCCACCGTGGACGTTTGAACGTTCTGGTGAATATCTTTGGTAAAAACCCATCTGACCTGTTTGGTGAGTTCGAAGGTAAGAAGACCCTCGAAACTTCCGGTGACGTAAAATATCACCAAGGCTTCTCTTCGAACATCATGACACCTGGCGGTGAAGTTCATTTGGCGATGGCCTTCAACCCATCTCACCTTGAGATCGTGTCTCCGGTGGTTGAAGGTTCTGTTCGTGCGCGTCAAGACCGTCGTGAAGACCTTGTGGGCAACTCTGTTATCCCTGTTTCAATTCATGGTGATGCTGCCTTTGCAGGTCAGGGTGTGGTCATGGAAACTTTCCAGATGTCACAAACCCGTGCTTACAAGACAGGTGGCACCATCCATATTGTGATTAACAACCAGGTTGGTTTTACCACGTCTAAGAAAGAAGATGCGCGTTCATCCGAATATTGCACAGATGTGGCGAAAATGGTTCAAGCACCGATCTTGCATGTTAATGGTGATGACCCAGAAGCGGTGCGTTTTGTCACGCAATTAGCGCTTGATTACCGCAATGAGTTTAACAAAGATGTCGTGATCGATCTGGTCTGTTACCGTCGTCGTGGCCATAATGAAGCAGATGAACCTTCGGGCACTCAGCCTCTCATGTATAATCAGATCAAAGTGCAAAAAACAACACGTGATCTATATGCTCAGCGCTTAGTCAATGAATCTGTTATCTCAGTTGAAGAAAGCAAGGAGATGGAAAAAGACTATCGTAAAGCCCTCGAAAACGGTGAGCATGTTGCTAAATCTTTGGTCATGGAACCCAATACCGAAATGTTTGTCGATTGGAAACCATACCTAGGTCACCTGTGGAGCTTTGAGGCTGACACTCGCGTCGACATTAAACTGCTTCAGGAGTTGGGGCAGAAAATGTGTCGCTTCCCTGAAGGCTTCCCGATTCAGCGTCAAGTGCAAAAGATCTACGATGATCGTGTTCGTATGGCCGCTGGTGCAATGGAAATTAACTGGGGTTTTGCAGAAACACTGGCTTACGCAACGATGTTGGCTGAAGGCCATCAAGTTCGCTTAACAGGGCAAGACGTCGGTCGAGGTACTTTCTCTCACCGCCATGCGGTGGTACATAACCAGAAGGATGCTAGTACCTATACTCCATTGCAACATTTAGATGAAAATCAGCCAAACTTCGATATCTATGACTCTTTCTTATCAGAAGAAGCCGTGTTGGCGTTTGAATATGGCTATGCGACCACTATGCCTAACAGTATGGTGATTTGGGAAGCTCAGTTTGGTGACTTTGCCAACGGTGCTCAAGTGGTTATTGATCAATTCATTACCAGTGGTGAGCATAAATGGGGTCGTTTGTGTGGATTAACCATGTTGCTACCTCATGGCTTTGAGGGTCAAGGGCCTGAGCATTCGTCAGCTCGATTAGAGCGATTCTTACAACTCTGTGCTGAACACAATATCCAGGTTGCCGTGCCAACAACACCTTCACAGATCTTCCACCTGCTTCGTCGACAGGTCACTCGACCACTGCGTAAGCCGCTTGTTGTGATGACACCGAAATCACTTCTGCGACACAAGCAAGCCGTATGTGCGCTTGAAGATTTGGCCGAAGGTACCTTCCAGCCAGTGATTCCTGAAGTGGATAAGCTAGATCCTAAAAAGGTCAAACGTCTGGTGCTGTGTAGTGGCAAGGTATACTACGACCTATACAATCGTCGTGCAGAATTAGACAAAAAAGATGTAGCGATCCTGCGTATCGAACAGCTCTATCCTTTCCCCGAAACGATTCTGGGAGAAGCAATTGCCGAATACACTAATTTGAAATCAGTGGTTTGGTGTCAAGAAGAGCCGATGAATCAAGGCGCTTGGTACTGCAGTCAGCACCATATGCGTCATGTGTTGGAGAAGCATAATCCGAAACTTTCCCTTGAAGGAGTCGGGCGTCCCCACGCAGCAGCGCCAGCGGTTGGATATATCTCTGTGCACGTTGAACAGCAAGAAAAGCTGGTTAACGAAGCTATTAACGGTTAATAACGCGTTCGAATGAACCAAAGAGCAGCATACATAAAGGAAAGAACATGAGTATCGAAATTAAAGCACCTACGTTCCCCGAATCGGTCGCCGATGGTACTGTGGCAACTTGGCATAAACAACCAGGCGAAGCTTGTGCAACAGATGAGCTGATTGTTGACATTGAAACAGACAAAGTTGTTCTGGAAGTGGTTGCACCTGCTGACGGTGTGATCAAAGAAGTCATTAAAGCAGAAGGCGACACGGTTCTCAGCGAAGAAGTATTGGCTATCTTTGAAGCGGGTGCAGCGGCGACTGCAGAATCATCAGCTCCTCAAGCGTCTGCTGACACAACAGCGACTGATGCCGAAAAAATCGGCCCCGCTGCCCGTAAGCTGATTGATGAAAATAATCTTGATGCGTCACAAATTCCTGGTACGGGTAAAAACGGTGGTATCACTAAAGAAGATGTTCAAAACTACCTGAATAAAGGTGGTGCATCGACTGCAACTGCAGCACCTAAACCGGCTGCTTCAGCACCTGTTGCCGCGGTCAATGTTCCTGCGGGTGAGCGCGTTGAAAAGCGTGTACCTATGACTCGTTTGCGTGCAACTATTGCTAAGCGCCTAGTCGAAGCCCAACAAAATGCGGCCATGTTAACGACCTACAATGAAGTTAACATGAAACCTGTCATGGATCTTCGCCGCCAATATAAAGACCTTTTTGAGAAAACGCACAACGGCACTCGTTTAGGCTTTATGTCTTTCTTTGTTAAAGCTGCAACTGAAGCGCTCAAGCGTTTCCCGGCAGTGAACGCGTCTATTGATGGTAATGATATGGTTTACCATGGATACCAAGACGTAGGTGTCGCTGTTTCTACCGATCGTGGCTTGATGGTGCCGGTTCTTCGTGACACCGACAGCATGAGTCTGGCCGATATTGAAGCGACTATTGCAGACTTTGGTAAGCGCGGTCGTGATGGCAAGCTGGGTATGGACGATATGCAGGGTGGAACCTTTACCATCACCAATGGTGGTGTGTTTGGCTCGCTAATGTCGACTCCTATTTTGAACCCGCCGCAAACCGCTATCTTGGGTATGCATAAAATTCAAGAGCGTCCTATGGCGGTCAACGGTCAAGTGGTTATTCTGCCGATGATGTATCTGGCACTTTCATACGACCATCGTATGATTGATGGTAAGGAAGCTGTACAATTCCTCGTGACTATAAAAGATCTTCTAGAAGATCCTGCGCGTCTCATACTGGATGTCTAAGCTGAGCTTGATCACTAAGTAGAGATAGAAACTCATTCTAAAACAGGATAAATGAATGTCTGATAAGTATGATGTAATTGTAATCGGCTCTGGTCCCGGTGGATATGTTGCAGCGATTCGTGCGGCGCAACTTGGTTTGAAAACAGCATGTGTTGAGAAGTGGGTTGATGACAAAAATGCTCCAGTACTCGGTGGAACCTGTCTGAATGTGGGCTGTATTCCTTCTAAAGCATTATTGGAAACCACACACAAATTGCATGAAGCGCAACATGGCTTTGCTGATCAAGGTATCGTGGCTGACAATGTGCACATGGATACCAAGCAGATGGTTGCGCGTAAAAACCAGATCGTTAAAAACCTGACCGGTGGTATTGCTGGCTTGTTCAAAGCGAATGATGTGACTCTAATCCAAGGTAAGGGCAAATTGCTTGCCAATAAGCAAGTTGAAGTAACAGCTGCTGATGGCTCTATCACCTTACACGCTGCTGAGAATGTTATCTTGGCATCAGGTTCTGTACCCGTTGAAATTCCACCAGCACCCTTAACGGATGGCTTAATCCTAGATAATGCCGGTGCACTGGATATTGATGAAACTCCAGAGCGAGTCGGTATTATCGGCGCAGGTGTTATCGGCTTGGAAATGGGGTCTATCTGGGCACGTTGTGGGTCTAAAGTCACTGTCCTTGAGGCAATGGATAAATTCCTTTCCCTAACGGATCAAGACCTTTCCAAAGAAGCTTTTAAATTGATGACTAAACAGGGTTTAGACATCAAATTAGGCGCTCGTTGTACGGGTACTGAAATCAAGGGTAAAGAAGTTACTGTCAAGTATACTGATGCCAATGGCGACCAAGAGCTGGTCGTTGATAAGCTGATTGTTGCCGTTGGACGTCGTCCATTGACTCAAGGCTTAGTGGCTGACGATACCGGAGTGAAGCTGGACGAGCGTGGCTTCATCTTTGTAGATGAGCAGTGCCGTACCAATGCACCCGGTGTTTATGCCATTGGTGATATTGTTCGTGGTCCTATGCTAGCGCACAAAGCGTCAGAAGAAGGGATCATGGTAGTAGATATCATCGCGGGTCACAAAGCACAATTAAATTATGACTGTGTACCCAACATCATTTATACCTTCCCTGAGTTGGCTTGGGTAGGTAAAACTGAGCAAGAGCTTAAAAATGAAGGCGTTGCCATCAAAGTAGGTAAGTTCCCATTCGCGGCATCAGGTCGTGCGATGGCTGCCAATGCTACTGAAGGCTTCGTTAAGATGATTGCAGATGAGAAAACCGATCGCATTTTGGGTGTACATATCGTTGGTGGTATTGCATCTGAATTGATTGCTCAGGCCGTCATTGCAATGGAATTCTGTTCAACTGCTGAAGATTTGCAGATGACAGTATTTGCTCACCCAACCGTGAGTGAAGCGGTACATGAGGCCGCGCTGGCTGTGGATAATCACGCTATCCATGTTGCCAACCGTAAAAAACGCTAACCTATAGAGTTACAACACAGTGGCAAGCCAAAAGCGTTGCCACTGCAGTTGTGATTCACATAAGGTGCAGTCAGCGGTTAACAGCCCTGTGCTGTACATGTTTAATCGATAATTCAACGGATCAGAACATGAACCTTCATGAATACCAAGGTAAACAACTGTTTGCCCAATATGGTCTGCCAGTCTCTAAAGGCATCGCGGTAGATACTCCTGATGAAGCTGCTGCAGCAGCAGAAAAAATTGGTGGTGATAAGTGGGTTGTTAAAGCCCAAGTTCACGCAGGTGGACGTGGTAAGGCTGGCGGTGTAAAGCTTGTCGACTCACCTGCCGAAGCCAAAGCATTTGCAGAAAAGTGGTTAGGCCAGCGTCTGGTTACCTATCAAACAGATGCCAGCGGTCAGCCTGTTTCTAAGATTTTGGTTGAAACCTGCACAGACATCGCTAATGAATTGTACTTAGGTGCAGTGGTAGACCGTTCTACTCGTCGTATCGTATTCATGGCTTCTACTGAGGGCGGTGTTGAGATCGAGAAGGTAGCGCATGAGACACCTGAAAAGATCCTTAAGGCGACAGTTGATCCATTGACGGGTGCACAGCCTTACCAAGGTCGCGAATTGGCGTTCAAACTCGGACTTCAAGGCGATCAAATCAAGCAATTCGTTCAGATCTTCTTGGGCCTTGCAAAAATGTTCCAAGAGAAAGATTTGGCACTGCTTGAAATCAACCCTTTAGTCATCACTGATGCCGGTAATCTTCACTGCTTAGACGCTAAAATCGTGATTGACAGCAACGCTGTATACCGTCACAAAGACATTCAAGCGATGCACGATCCTTCACAAGATGATGAGCGTGAAGCTCATGCTGCTCAGTGGGAACTGAACTACGTAGCACTTGAAGGTAACATCGGTTGCATGGTTAACGGTGCTGGCCTAGCAATGGGTACCATGGACATCGTTAAACTTCACGGTGGTCAGCCAGCTAACTTCCTAGACGTAGGGGGTGGTGCGACTAAAGAGCGTGTAACTGAAGCGTTCAAAATCATCCTATCTGACAGCACTGTTAGCGCAGTTCTGGTTAACATCTTCGGTGGTATCGTACGTTGCGACCTCATTGCTGATGGTATTATCGGTGCGGTTAAAGAAGTCGGTGTAGACGTTCCTGTTGTTGTTCGTTTGGAAGGTAACAACGCCGAATTAGGCGCTCAGCGTCTAGCTGAATCCGGTCTAGATATCATTGCGGCGACCAGCTTAACTGACGCTGCACAGCAGGTTGTGAAAGCCGCGGGGGGTAAATAATCATGTCCGTTCTGATTAATAAAGACACTAAAGTTATCTGTCAGGGCTTTACTGGCGGTCAAGGTACTTTCCACTCAGAGCAGGCGATTGCTTACGGTACCAAAATGGTTGGCGGTGTAACACCTGGTAAAGGTGGTACTGAGCACTTAGGTCTACCTGTATTTAATACCGTTGCTGAAGCGGTTGAAAAAACAGGTGCAGATGCTTCTGTTATCTACGTACCCGCTGCTTTCTGTAAGGATTCTATTCTTGAAGCTGCTAACGGTGGTATCAAGCTTATCGTATGTATTACCGAAGGCATCCCAACGCTTGATATGTTGGAATGTAAAGTCAAGTGCGACGAGTTGGGTGTGACCTTAATCGGCCCTAACTGTCCAGGTGTTATCACGCCAGGTGAATGTAAGATTGGTATTATGCCGGGTCATATTCACTTACCAGGTAAAGTCGGTATTGTGTCTCGCTCTGGTACACTTACTTACGAAGCCGTTAAGCAAACAACGGATGCTGGCTTTGGTCAGTCTACCTGTGTTGGTATCGGTGGTGACCCAATTCCTGGTTCTAACTTCATCGATATTCTGGAACTGTTCCAGAACGATCCACAGACTGAAGCGATCGTCATGATCGGTGAGATCGGTGGTTCTGCTGAAGAAGAAGCGGCTGCTTACATCAAAGACAATGTCACTAAGCCTGTTGTTTCTTACATTGCGGGTGTTACTGCGCCTGCAGGTAAGCGCATGGGCCACGCGGGTGCAATCATCTCAGGTGGTAAAGGTACTGCTGATGAGAAGTTTGCCGCACTAGAAGACGCGGGTGTTAAAACTGTGCGTTCACTTGCTGATATCGGCAAAGCTCTGTCTGAGATCACAGGATGGTCAATTAAGTAATCACTTAATTACCATTAGATGCTGAGTCTCTATTCGCCCGCATCTCTTTGCGGGCGAACTTTTTTATATCTTTACTAGCCTTCACCTTTCTTGCTCATTATTCAACGATCTTATAAGGTTCAGTTTGTATCCCGGCGAAACGCTGGCCGTGCATCTCTATCCAACCACGATAACGCTCATCACCCGTGCTGGTAAATTCGAAGGCGTAGTTACGATTCAGTACCAAACGACCGGTATCGGATGAGCGTTTAATACGCATACTTTTGAGTGCTACGCTTTGGTCAAGTAATTGCAACATCTCTTTCGCGCAATAACGTTTTACTGCGACAAGCGCTTGCTCGCGCACTTTTAAGTTTTGCCACCAAAAAAGCGCAACAAATGCTAATACGCATATCCAGATAAGCGCCTGTAAATCAAACCACATTATTTAACTCCTAGCGTATTACAGACGACATAGTAACACCAAGCGGTTGCATTTTCGCTAGTTGATGACAATACCTGACAAAAATAGTAAGGTATAGCAAAGTAACGTGTTTGGAGAATAATATGCTGTCATTGCGTAGCCTTGAACAACTCAACTTCGATAACAGCTATGCACGTATGCCAGAAGAATGGTTTCAACGTACCCGTCCATTGCCGTTAAAAGATACGCATTTAATTAGCTTCAACGCACGTGTCGCTCAACGAATCGATTTAGATCCTTGTCAAGTTAACCCTGATCAGTTGGCGCGTTATTTCGGTGGTCATGAAGCGTTACCTGGCTCCTCTTCGTTAGCGATGAAGTACACCGGTCATCAATTTGGGCAATACAACCCGCATTTAGGAGATGGTCGTGGTGTACTTTTAGGAGAGGTGCTCAATCAAAAAGGAGAGCGCTGGGATTTACACCTAAAGGGAGCAGGGCAGACCGCTTTCTCGCGTTTTGCCGATGGGCGGGCTGTGTTGCGTTCCAGTATACGTGAGTATCTTGCTAGCGAGGCGATGTATGGACTGGGTGTACCGACCACAGAAGCGCTCTGTCTTATTGGTAGCGAAGAGTATACCTCACGACTGGGAATGGAACCCTGCGCTATGCTCTGCCGGCTGACCCGCTGTCATATACGCTTTGGTCACTTCGAATGGTTGTACTACAGTAAGCGTCATGATGAGTTAAAGCAATTAGCGGACTATGTTATACAACGTTATTTTCCAGACTGCCAAGCGCATGAAAACCCCTACATATCCATGTATCAGCAAGTGCAAACTCAAACGGCATACCTCGTTGCTCTTTGGCAAGCCTACGGCTTTGTACATGGAGTGCTGAATACAGACAATATGTCGATACTGGGTGAGACCTTTGACTATGGCCCTTTTACATTTATGGACCATTATGAAAAAGATCATATAGCCAACAAAAATGATGATGCGGGCCGTTATGCGTTTAGTCGTCAGCCTAACATCGTTCATTGGAACTTGGCTTGCCTGGCACAAACGCTTTTACCCTTAGTTGATCGAGCCTCCTTGGAAGAAACCCTAGAGACTTTTCCACAAGAGTTTGAAAAACAGTTACTGCAAAGGCGCAAAGTGCGTATAGGTCTGCAAGCCTCACACGTAAATGATGCCGACCTGATTGATCGTTTATGGACTCTGTTTGCAAAACACCGGACCGATATAAACCGCTTTTTCAGTGACCTAACGGATCAGCAATATCCACTGAATCTATCTCAATCACTCGATCAACATACCCAAAAAGAACCTGTCGCATGGCAACAGTGGCTGAATGACTATCAACAACGAATCACCTTGGAGGCGAGTAGCCCGCCTATGAGAAAGCAACAGATGCGAGCTGTTAACCCACGCTTTATTCTTCGAAATTACATGGCGGAAGAGGCGATTCGTGAAGCGACTCAGGGAGATTATCGGCTTGTCAATCAGCTTCTGTCAGTTTTGAGAAACCCACACGAACAACATACTGAACTGAATCATTACCAAGATGCTCCACCCGATTGGGCTGCAGCGATATGTCTAACCTGTTCATCCTAGTGGAGTTAGGGCTGTTTATACTTTAGACTATAAGTGTTGGTCTAATGGAGCGTATAAATGCCTGAGTTACTTACTTTTGTTGCCCAGAACGGTCTAAATTTTTTAGCTTTAATCTGGTTTCTGATCTGTTTCAACGGCTATATGTACTATGCTCGTGTCAAAAGTTACACAACGCCTTGTCTAGCCAGTGTCTTACATATCTACCGTACAGAATGGATGCGACGGATGTTATCACGCGATAACCGCATCTCTGATGCGACCGTTATCTCCAATTTAGAACGCAGTGTCTCCTTCTTTGCTAGCACGACCATTTTAGTTATGGCGGGTATTCTGACGGTGATGAGTTCGACTGATCAGGTTATTAATTTAATTAAGGATCTGCCCTTTGCTATGCCAGCCACCCGTCAGGAGTGGGAGCTTAAGCTCTTGGTGATGTTATTGCTCTTTGTCTACGCTTTTTTTAAGTTTACTTGGAGTCTTCGACAGTATGGTTTTGCATCGGTGATGATTGGTGGAGCACCGACCCCGGAAGAGACACTCACTGATCGTCAGTTAGAAGCTCATGCCGCTCGTGTTGCAAAAATGACCTCTATGGCTGCAAACAGTTTTAATATTGGTCTTAGAACCTACTATTTCAGTATTGCGGTACTTAGTTGGACGATCAACCCCTGGTTATTTATGCTGTTAAGTGCGGTAATTGTTTATGTTTTATATCGACGGGAGTTTAAATCCTCGACCCTCAACACGCTGATGATGAGTTCAGAGCTTAATCGTCCGGTGATCTCAAAAGTAGATAATGGTACTCAGTGACTTGAAACCTTAAAAAAAGCCCCTATATCAGACCCTGTGTAAAGGCATTATTTGCCTTGAGAAGCGTCCATTCAACAGGAGTCTTAGTTAGAGATGAGTACAGAAACCCAAAAAGAAACCCTTGGCTTTCAAACTGAAGTCAAGCAACTCTTGCACTTAATGGTGCATTCACTCTATTCCAACAAAGAGATTTTTTTAAGAGAGCTGATTTCAAATGCCTCTGACGCAGCGGAAAAATTACGATTTGAAGCCTTGGAAAAAAGTGATCTGTACGAAGGGGATTCCGATCTCAATATTCGTATCAGCTTTGATAAAGATGCGAAAACCGTCACCATTGAGGACAATGGCATCGGCATGAGCCGTGAGGACGTGATAGAGCACTTGGGAACAATTGCAAAATCAGGTACTGCCAGCTTTCTATCAAGTTTAACCGGTGATCAAAGCAAAGATAGCCAGCTAATAGGTCAGTTTGGTGTTGGTTTCTATTCTTCATTTATTGTTGCTGATCAAGTTGATGTTTTCACCCGTCGTGCAGGGGAGCCCATCTCAGAAGCAGTTCACTGGTCATCCCGAGGTGAAGGTGAGTTTACCATCGCGTCAACGGAAAAAGCGGGACGTGGTACGCGTATTGTGCTGCACCTGAAGGAAGGTGAAGAAGAGTTTGCGGACGGTTGGCGTTTACGTAACTTAGTGCGCAAGTACTCTGACCATATCGCTTTTCCTGTCATGATGGAAAAAGAGGCGATGCCGTCCGCTGACGAAGAAGAAGCGGAAGCGCCAGAACAAAACGCAACACCCGAATATGAAGCGGTGAACAGTGCAACAGCGCTTTGGACGCGTAGTAAAAGTGATATCAAGGATGAAGAGTATCAAGCCTTTTACAAGCATGTCTCGCATGACTACAGCGATCCGCTAAGCTGGTCTCACAACAAAGTAGAAGGTAATTTAGAATATACAAGCCTGCTGTATGTTCCTGAGAAAGCGCCTTTTGATTTGTGGAATCGTGAAGCACCACGCGGACTAAAACTCTATGTTCAGCGTGTATTTATAATGGATCAAGCGGATCAGTTTTTACCGCTTTACCTACGCTTCATTAAAGGGGTCGTGGACAGTAACAACCTGTCGTTGAATGTTTCTCGTGAAATTCTGCAAAAAGATCCCAATGTTGATAAGCTACGCAGCGCCTTAACTAAACGCGTACTTGATATGCTCAATAAGTTAGCTAAAGACACCGAAAAGTATGCTGCTTTTTGGAAAGAGTTTGGTCAAGTGCTTAAAGAAGGGCCTGCGGAAGACTACGCCAACAAAGACAAAATTCTTAAGCTTCTGCGTTTCGCATCAACTCATACCGGCACATCAGAACAGTCAGTCAGCCTTGATGACTATGTATCCCGCATGCAAGAAGGGCAGGAAAAAATCTTCTATGTCGTTGCTGAAAACTTTAATACGGCAAAAAGTAGCCCGCACTTGGAAATTTTCCGCAAAAAGGGTATTGAGGTCTTACTGCTTACCGACCGCATTGACGACTGGATGATGAGCCAGTTGTTCGATTTTGATGGTAAGTCTTTCCAAGACGTCACTAAGGGTGAATTAAACCTAGGTGAAGTGGAGTCAGAAGAAGAGAAAAAACAGCAAGAGGAAACAGCAAAGCATTTAGAAAGCTTGCTAGAGCGTTTAAAGCCAGTGCTGGAAGCGCGTGTATCTGAAGTGCGTGTCACGCATCGTTTAACAGACTCGCCAGCCTGTCTGGTGTTAAACGACTACGATATGGGCATGCAAATGCGCAAAATAATGGAGGCCGCGGGTCAAAAAGTACCGGATACCAAGCCGATCTTTGAAGTGAACCCAGAGCACCCATTAATTCAAAAGCTGGATCAAGAGCCTGATGAAGCACGTTTTGCTGATTTAGCCTATATCCTGCTTGACCAAGCAGACTTAGCGGCAGGTGGGCAGTTGGAAGATCCAGCTGCTTATACTGCTCGACTAAACAAACTCCTCCTTGAGCTCAGTGCTTAAATGAAACAGGTGAGTATCGCTTTGTTTTAAGTGATACTCGCCTGGTCTCAATACTACTCGATTTGTTCCCCAGTCTGGTTTATCCTTGAGTTAAAGTCGTTTAACTTGTCGGGATATTATCATGAAAAAAATACTTGCCCCTGTTGTCGTAGGTTTAATGCTGGGAAGTAGTGTTGCTCTCGCTGAGGTAGAAGCGATTGTGGATCGTCATTGCCAAGCATGTCATGATGCAGGTCTAGCGGGCGCGCCAAAAATGGATGATGCTGAAAATTGGGCGCCTCGACTGGAATCAGGTGTTGATGCGATGACACAGACGGTCATCACTGGTAAAGGTTCGATGCCGCCTAAGGGCACCTGTTTTAATTGCACAGACGAACAGCTTCGAGCCGCTGTAGAGGTAATGATTGATCGTCTACACTAAACCCTAAGAACCTGCCCCCAAGGAGATAGAGGTATGTCTGAGCAACAGATGACGCTCAAAGACCGTTTCGATGCGCTACTTTCATTAGATTCTGATTTGGTGTTAGTCGTTGAGAACGATGTGATAACACGGGTGAGTCCAGGTGACGAAGACTGGTTAATCGTGAGCGAACTCAAGGGGAAATCGTTAGAAGATATTTTTCCATCAGACTATTTAACGCTGATTCGTGGCTATATTAAAACTGCTCGACAAGGGCAAGTGGTCAAAAATGAATTGGTCCTGCGTCCTAATCATCAACATGCTTTCAAAGCAATGGGTTTAAAAGAGGTGATCTGGTACCACAGTCGAATGCTTATGACTGAGTCAGATGAGCTGATCTGGTCTTTACGTAATATTAATGACCTTAAAAAATTAGAAAGACGCATCACCAGTCAGGCACAACGAGATCCTCTTACCGGCGCATACAATCGAAGAGCACTCATGCCTGTTCTTGAGCAAAGCCTGGCGCAGGTCCAGCGCTATGATGGAGTTTGCAGTGCGTTAATAATCGATATTGATGACTTCAGTAAAATCAATGACGAATACAGTTGGGATGGTGGGGATCAACTGCTTAGGCATCTCGTGACAGAGTTACACCGCATGAAGCGCACCGCTGATTTTTTAGCCAGATTTAGCG
>SLCQ01000116.1 GCA_007125745.1 Nitrincola sp. | reverse complement strand
TCTGAACGAAATGATGCCGCCGTTGAAAAAGTCATTGGGCGTCTAAGCTTAGAAGCCTCAGTCGTATCAGCCGGATGGGATGTAAAAGAACTATGAAAAAGTCATTCTTAATAGCTAAAATTTAACTCTTCAATTAAAACTATTCAATGGAAAAACAACGCCTTCTAGATGATACTGATTATTAATTATTCTTTATCTAGAGGGCCGTTGATGAATATTCGTAGTGTTAAAGCGTCCCGACAAAACGGGTTTCATCTTTCGTTTCATAAACTATTGGGCTTGCTCATTTTAGTCGCAAGCCTGTCAATTCTCCTTTATCAGCTTGGCGTGCTCATCACTACTAACGAAGTCGTCAGGCATGCATTTTATGCAGGTATGCTGGCTGCCGCTTCGACTGCCGCCGGTGCTATGCTGGCCGTTTTCACAAAACAAATTACCAACAAAATGCTCGATACTCTTATGGGGTT
Organism: Nitrincola sp.; assembly: GCA_007125745.1. Taxonomy (GTDB): domain Bacteria; phylum Pseudomonadota; class Gammaproteobacteria; order Pseudomonadales; family Balneatricaceae; genus Nitrincola. Next base: position 3,814 of record SLCQ01000116.1, on the reverse strand, counting down.
TGGTGCTGGCGTTATGCTGGCAGCAAGTATTTTTTCACTGATACTGCCCTCCATAGAGATCATGGAAACACAAACCCCTTCGATGTTATGGGCAACCTCAAAAGTAGCTCTCGCTATTATGCTAGGCGCGGCCATCATGCTAATCATCGAAAAAGCGGTCCCTCACGAACATTTTTTTAAGGGTTCCGATCAAGTTGCTAAAACACGATTGAGACAAAGCTGGCTTTTTGTATTAGCGATTGCCTTGCACAATTTACCCGAAGGGTTGGCCATAGGTGCGGCATATGCTGCAGGTGATGGACATGGATTAGCGATAGGTATCGCCATTCAAGATATGCCTGAAGGCTTTATTGTTGCCATGGCACTGATCGCCGCAGGTTATTCACGTCTTTTCTCGATCTCTATTGGTGTTCTTTCAGGTCTGACAGAACCCCTTATGGCCATCATTGGCGCAGCCATGATGGATGTCAGTATCACTCTTCTGCCATGGGGCTTAGCAGCCGCAGCTGGTGCGATGCTGTTTGTTATTAGCCATGAAATCATCCCAGAGTCCCACAGAAAAGGGCATGAATTTTTTGCCACGAATGGTTTGATGCTAGGCTTTGTATTAATGCTTATTCTAGATACCGCTATTTAATAAGAGTAACTATCTAATAATAAATTGAAGCGTCATAAGTGCATGATAAGAGCTTCTAAGGAATGACATAATGATAACAATAGACCAAAGACTCTATGCCCCAGCAACACAGCGTAACCGTGATCCAATCTTGGATGTGTTAAGATCTCACTTACCCACGCCATCAAGAGTCTTGGAAATCGCGTCAGGAACAGGAGAGCATGCAATATATCTCAGTGAACATCTTGAACAAGTGACACTATGGCAACCAACAGATATTGAGTCATCATCGCTGAAGAGTATAGAAGCATGGCGAGAGCATTACCCAGACAGCAAGGTTTTGCGATCAAAGTTTCTTGATGTCACTGCGAAAGACAACCACCCTGAACTCTCTTTTGATGTGATCGTGGCGATCAACCTCATTCATATCACCCCTTGGCAAACCACTGAGTGCTTGATGAAGTATGCTTCAGATCATTTACCCAAGGGTGGATTACTTTACCTTTATGGGCCATTCTGGCAGTCGGGTGTTGAACCCGCCGAAAGTAACCTTCACTTTGATGCAACACTTAAACGTCAGCATAGCGACTGGGGTATTCGCCAACTGAACGAAGTGATTGAAGAAGCTCGCAAGCATGGGTTTACTGAAAAAGCGATCATTCCCATGCCTGCAAACAATCTATCAATTATATTGCAACACTAGCTGGGTGCTTTTGCTGAAGACTTTTTATTCTCGAAGTCATCCTCTGGTTCTACGCCAGGAGCCTCATCTGTATGAGGCTCCTCCCACCCTGTGATCATGGTTTTAATATGTGCCAAAGGCGTATGTCCTACCGTTGCAAGATAGACGTGCAAGAGCAAAAAGCACAGCATCATAAAGGCACCTAGCGTATGCAAGGTTGCCACTTGCTTAAGTGCTAAAGGCACATAGTCCGCCACACTTCCCCAGAACAGATAGACTAGACCGGAAACCCATAGCAATGGATTGATGACCAGCTTAATACCCAAGTAGGCAACACGCTGTAGTGGATTATGTTTGCGATCTGGTGTTTTGTGGTAGGGGTGAGCCTCTTTTTTGAACATACCATATGCATAGTAACGCGCCATCGCTACAAGTTTTTCATGAGTCGGGATGTAATGCTTCCACTGCCCAGTCGTAAAGTGCCAAAAAATAGCAAATACCCACAAGGTTATTAGCATCCAGGCAGCAATTTCATGCACCTCTACTGCAGTTTTAAAATCTATTAGGGCATGCGTCCCATGAATCGCAAACCCACTAAAGAGTAAGGTGATTATTAAGCCTGCCTGACTCCAGTGCCAAAAGCGCTCAAAACGTGTATAAAGATAAATTCTATGGTTCATATCAGGCTCCAGGCTTATTGTTTCGTGTGACAAAACGCATAGTTCCATGCCCCGCCGCACCCAGTAAAATCAGACCAGCCATAAGAAAGCCGAGCTGATCGAGTAAAGGTTGACGATGATGTCCTGGCATCCAAATACCATCCACCTCCGCTAAGCGACTCTGTTCACTATGACATGCCGCACAATCTAACGCCTGCTCCTTTGGCGCCACCATATGAGTAATAGGCCAATCCATTTGCGTATCAACAAAGTCATAATGACCACTGAAATCATTACCACTAAGATCCGATCCAGCCTGAAGGGCTTTATCCCAATCAAAGTTATACCAGAAGGATGTATCATTTGGGATGGCTACCTGAGGCACTAGCAAAGTCTTCAACTCAGTATCATAGGGTTGACGGCCTTCAAAGCGCTTAAAGGGCCATATGCGTGAATCTTCGGCACCAGGAGTGCCCAAAAACTGATTGATTGCCACGCGAATACTGGGGTCAATTTTACTGTCGGGTTGAAGGTAGCGAGAGCCTCCATCAAACCACTGATAGACAGGGGTTACATTTTGTCCTAATTCAAATGCGCCTTTTCGACTATCGTAAATCACATTGCCATCTTCATCATATGTAAAGAAAGGCTTGCCCTCATCATTAAACTGTCCAGCAACAGACCAATCCCATCCCATTCGGGTTGGCACACCACCTCTTGAAAAAGCAGGAATATGACAGGTCTGACACGCAATGACATCGGAATGTTGATTTAACCTGGAAGAGTGCATGAAATCACCTTGATGGGGTTCATTTCCATGGCACGACTGACAGCTCGCTGGATTTTGAAGTTCTGAATGATGCTGACCACGCATCATAGCTCCTTCTGAGGGAGCGGCGGCCATCTGTATTCGACTGCCTGGAACTTGGTGTTTGTCAGTTTGATGGCAATCGCTACAACTAAAATTCAGACCATCAACAGCCATGTGTACATCCAGTTGATGACTTGCGTTAATGAGTGAAGAGTCTAGATCTCCATGTTTAACTCCATCACCCCCGCCACCATAAAAATGACAGCTACCACAGGTTTCTCTTGATGTAGGGCCCACATTTTGTGCAACACTGATCAAGTCAATCGCTTCTATGAAACGACCTGAGTCTCTAGGCCACTCTTGGCGCTTATATGAGGGATGACCGGCCATCCCAGCAATTTTTTCGTATTCACCGGTGTTATGACAGGCTAAGCAGTCTACATTTGTCGGTTCTTGGAAATCGAAGCTGTCATCCTTCCAGCCATAACCTATGTGACAGGTATGACAAAAAGCTTCATTTGAACGATCCCCAATACAAAAACCATTTAACATGGTTTTTTTACCCAGCATTTCACCTGTTTGAGGATTTTCATATTCCCATGTCCAGTGCGGCGTTTGCATCACTTGATGCGCCGCTTCGGTATGACAACTTAAACAAGCCGCTGTTACTTCCTGGCCAGAATTAAATGGCCCCTGTAACACTTCGAACTGGCTATGATCAGCCGTTGATGCAAAAAGATTTATCGATGCCAACATTAGCATCATCATGATGAATCTATAATGAGTTTTCTTATGCTTATAAGTCACTGTAATCCCTACACTGAATTGATTATGTTTATGCACTAAGCCCCATATACCTAACAGCAATATATATGCCGCCATCCAACTTAAGTAGAATATGGTTATAATTCAGATCTATAAGGAAAACTTTTGGGTCGCTTGTAAAAACTCTCTGATCAATCGACTAGCGCCAAATAGGTCATGTCAAAAAACCCAGTGACTGACACAAATGTCATATAAATTCATTACATTAACAGAGCAGTGAT
>SLCQ01000014.1 GCA_007125745.1 Nitrincola sp. | reverse complement strand
GATCACTTTAATGCACAAGAAAGCATACAAGCTCTAGCTTTGGATCAGTCACAACAAAAGGTGATTAAACGTTTGCCGGAAATATGCAAACAAATCGTGCCTCATCGTGCACAGGCTGAGCGTCCGGTGAGAGCAATGATCATGGGGATACCGAATGTCGGTAAATCAACGCTATTGAATGCTATATTGGGCAGAAAGCTAGCTAAGGTAGGGAATGAACCTGCTGTCACACGGCAACAAAAAAAATACACAGTTCAAAAAGGCCTTGCTTTATCGGATACTCCGGGCATTTTATGGCCCAAAATAGAAGACCAGGATGCGGGTTATCGATTAGCCGTCAGTGGCGCAATAAAAGACACAGCAATTGAGCATGAATTAGTTGCCGCCTATGCCGCTCGTTTTATGTTGGATCAATATCCATCTCGACTTCAAGAGCGCTATAAACTAACAACCTTGCCGGAGTTAGCCGTTGAGTTGCTTGATATGTTAGGACGCAAACGAGGGTGTTTACGCCCAGGTGGTGTTGTTGATCGACATAAGGCTTCGGAAATACTCATTAACGAAATGCGCTCAGGCAAGCTGGGGGCAATCAGTTTTGAAACCCCTGAAGAGTGGCAACAAAAAGATGAATTAGCGCGACTTGCGGAAATAGAGACGCAAGCAACAGCGGGAGATAAGTCATGACGCGTCAGAAGAAACAACGTATTACAACTGAAAGAGTGGTGTTGGAGAAAACACCCAAAAAGAAAGAGCGTCTGACAGACCCGGATAGTTATGAAAGCCGTAAACAGGCCGCGCTTAAAAAACGCAAAAAGAAACTGTCAGTCTATGAAAAAGCCAGACGCGAAGACGCCCAAGCGTCACGCAATGATGCGGCTGGTAAACGGGGAGCACGTAAGCTGGGTCCCTTGGCTGAAAAAATCAAGCGCCTCAACGCGAAAAAACAATCCACTGAAACGACACAGGAAGATTAATACTTTATGTATTTTGGCAGTGACAATCAAAGTGGCGCATCAGCCAAAGTCATGGACTCGCTTATACAAGCGAATCAGGGTATGAGTGACTCCTATGGCGGCGATATATGGACGCAAAAAGCCATCGATCGAGTTAAAGAAGTTTTTGAGCACCCAGATTGTCAGGTGTTTTTTGTGACTACCGGCACAGCCGCTAACTGTTTAGCTTTATCTTCGATGGTAAAGCCTTGGCAAACAATAGTGTGCCATCAGCAAGCGCATATTGCCATGGACGAATCCACAGCGCCTGAGTTCTTCAGTGGGGGAGCACGTTTGATCACCCTAGATGCAGGGAAAGGGCGCTTAACAGCTGATACCTTAGCCAGTTATCTTCAACGCCAAGCTTTGCATGTTCCGCACAACCCGGTCCCAGGTGCTTTAAGCCTGACGCAGGCTAATGAAGCAGGACAGGTGTACTCACCACAAGAGATTAATGAGTTAGCAACGCTTGCGCACTCTAAGGGATTAAAAGTTCATATGGATGGTGCGCGCTTCAGTAATGCGGTGGCTAGTTTACACTGCACTCCAGCTGATCTTACCTGGCGAGCGGGTGTTGATATTTTATGTTTAGGTGCCAGTAAAAACGGCTGTTTAGCGGCTGAAATGGTGATTTGTTTTGACCAAGACCTTGCACGAGACTTTGAGTTTCGTCGTAAGCGCAGTGGCCACCTTTTATCTAAAGGACGCTTACTGGGTGCACAAGTTGACGCCTGGTTTTCAGACAATCATTGGTTGGAACTTGCCAATCATGCTAATACTCTGGCGCACCGATTGGCATTAGGTTTAAAAGAGGTCGAGAGTGTCGAGTTGGTTTGGCCAGTTGAAGCCAATGAGCTTTTTGTTGTGTTACCCAGTGCTTTAGCGAGCTTCCTGCAATCGAAAGGCGCTGTTTTTTATGATTGGGATAGCTCAACACTCCCCGATGGCTACAAAATTAAACCCTCTGATCAGTTTGTCAGAATGGTGACCTCGTTTGCAAGTTGCACTGAAGAGGTAGAGACGTTTCTTGAGTTGATCCGATCCTTTAAACCTTAACTGCTTAAAGAGTCACGACTAAAACTCTTACGGACTTTCGAGACTAGATCCCCTTTTGTCAATTTAAGTCCACTGGCTTTCATAACACCTAAAAAGATCGATAACATGCCAATCAAGGCGGCTAAACTAAGGGCTTCGCCCAGTATAGGAATGGCCGCTATACCCGCAACAACAGGTGTCAATGAGCCGATGGCCGAGGTGTTTTCAGCACCCAGTCGGTTGATGGCAAAGCCATAAAAGAATCCTGCTAATAAACCTGCCCCGATTGCTTGTATCACCAGTTGCATCATCCATTCGGAGGATGAAACCTGAGCTATTCCGCTCTCTAGGATACCAAACATGCTAAAAGGTATTAATACAAGGCTTGAGCAAATACACAAAACACCCGTAGCGGCTAAAGGTGGTAATCCTGCCAAGCGCATCGAGACGGTATACACAGCCCAACAGGCACTTGCTCCTATGAGCATCAGGTCACCTTTAAGCACACTCATTTGCTGATTAAGCAGGGTGGGTAGCAGTAAAATGAGCACGCCTAATAGAATCATTGCTAATCCAGTTAAACGTTTCGGATTAATAGGTTCCTTGAAGAAAACCATAGCGATCAATGTCACAAAGACTGGAAATGTCCCAGGTATTAGTAATCCAGCGTGGACAACAGGTGCGAGTTTAAGGCCCGTTGCCGTTAAGTAAAAAAAGGGAATACCTGCGCCCAGAGTGATACCGACAAGATAGCTCTTTGATGTCTGTTTGATTTGCTGGCGTGCTTTCCATACAAATGGGAATAAAATGAATGCAGGTATAGCATAGCGCATTAATGCCAGATCAAGAATTTGAAGTGCAGAGCTACTTGAATAACGCACTGCAATTAACCAAGCAGACCAAATGAAGACGACAAATAATGCCGCTATAATGCCTAGTTGAAACTGAAAGCCTTGCGCAACGTGACGATAGTTAGGCGTAGGCGATGAGTTGGAAGATAATTGCATGGTCAAATCCTAAAATGTTCAAGCGAATATTATGCGTGTAAACCCGCTAGAATGTCCTTGCAATTATTAGCCTTTCGCGCTTATTTTTGATATAAAATGCCAGTATTTAAATGAATAGTAGATATATATTTTATGAGTCAACTTGATTCTATCGATATTCGCATTCTCAATGTTCTACAAGCTAATGGACGACTGACGAATGTTGAACTGGCCGAACGGATTAACTTATCACCATCTCCCTGCTTACGTCGTGTGAAATTATTGGAAGAAGCCGGTTTCATACTTGGATATAAAGCACAGTTGAATGCAAGCCTGTTGAATTTGGGTATTACGGTTTTTGTTGATCTTAAGCTCAGTCACCATAATGATACTGCCAGTGATGAATTTGAGCGTGCTATAGAGCAACTTCCTAAGGTGATTAACTGTTATCTGGTATCAGGGTCGGCGGATTACCGTTTAGAAATTCGTATCAAAGATCTTCAAGACTATGAATTCATGTTAAGACAACTTCAAGCCCTTCCTCATGTTAAAGATATCCAAAGTAATTTTGTAATTCGGTCAGTGAAATCAGAAAGTCCAATGCCTATCGGCTAGGTAAGATGTGTTCATTGGCTGGGAGTTAAATAGCCGAGTTATATCGCTCTAGGTTATAACGCTATAAATTAAAAAGGCCAGCGTCCCGAAGGTTGCTGGCCCTTGACCTGACTGCCATGCCCGTTGGGCAGGAGTTTTTTGGTCTGAAAAGCCTTGTGGCTTCTCTATATTAAGAATAGCCTGCCTGCGAAAAATGTAAAGGACTGCAACCAGGATTCTGACAAATAAAAACCCCGCTAATGAGCGGGGTTTATTATATCAACCGACAATTATTAGAATTGGTTCATGGTGTTGTCTTTACCAGAAGCTTTCAGTGCAGCATCACCAGAGAAGTACTCTTTGTGATCGTCACCCATGTCAGAACCCGCCATGTTTTGGTGTTTCACACAAGCGATACTTTGACGGATCTCTTTACGTTGAACGCCTTCTACATAGCCCAACATGCCTGCATCACCAAAGTACTCTTTCGCCAGGTTGTCAGTTGACAGTGCAGCGGTGTGGTAAGTTGGCAATGTAATCAAGTGGTGGAAGATACCCGCTTCACGCGATGCATCAGCCTGGAAGGTACGGATGCGGTTATCAGCTTCGATAGCTAACTCAGTATCATCATACTCAACAGACATCAGGTTAGCACGATCGTATTGAGATACGTCTTTACCTGCTTCG
>SLCQ01000154.1 GCA_007125745.1 Nitrincola sp. | reverse complement strand
GCTTGACCCAGAGCTAAGCCCCAGACCGTGATAGGAAGACGCATGGTAAAAAAGCCTTATTCACTTTGGCGAAAAGATCATACAGAAAGTGAATATAACAAAAACCAGGAAAGATGCATCTAATGAGACTCTTTATTGCCGAAAAACCCAGCGTTGGTAGAGCCGTTGCCGACGTGATGCCCAAGCCTCATCAAAAAGGAGAGGGGTTTATCAAGGTAGCTTCAGGCGATGTGATCACCTGGTGCATTGGGCATTTACTAGAGCAAGCCGAACCGGAAGCCTACGATCCTGAGTACAAAAAATGGCAAAAACACCATCTACCCATTATCCCTGTGGAATGGAAGCATCAAGTTAAGCCGCAAACACGCAAACAGTTCACGGTGGTCAAAAAACTGATCAAAGAAGCGGATCAACTGGTCAATATGGGCGATCCTGATCGCGTCGGTCAGATTCTGGTCGACGAGGTGATCAATTACAGCGGCGTGAGCAAAACCAAGCGAGAAAACACCCTGCGCTGTCTGGTCAACGATATGAACCCCGACGCCATCAAAAAAGCACTTGCCAACTTGCGCCCAAACACCGACTTTATTCCCTTAGCGACATCGGCCTTAGCCAGAGCCAGAGCCGACTGGTTATATGGCATCAATATGACCCGTTTGTGTACCTTGCAGGGGCAAAGTGCCGGTTATCATGGGGTGTTATCCATCGGTCGAGTGCAAACGCCTGTCTTAGGTCTGGTCGTCCATCGCGATCAAGAGATCGAAAACTTTATCGCCAAACCCTTTTACGAAGTGTTTATTACCTTGCAAACGGCTCAACAGCAAACGTTTATCGCCAAATGGAAACCGAGCGAAGCTTGTGAGCCCTATATGGATGAAGATGGCCGGGTGCTATCGAAAAAACTGGCAGAAACCGTGTTACGAAAAGTGAGCGGTAAAACGGGGCAGGTGGTTCAGGTCAAAAAAGAGAAGAAAAAACAGCTGCCACCGCTACCTTACAACCTGTCGGCATTACAGATCGATGCATCCAAGCGCTTTAACCTGAATGCACAGAAAACACTGGATATCTGTCAGCAACTCTATGAGCGCCATAAGCTGATCACTTACCCGCGCTCAGACTGCCGTTATCTGCCCAAGGGGCATTTTGACGATCGCCAAGCGGTCAGCCGAGCCATTCAAAAAACCGCACCATCGCTGGCCGATGCCACAGCCAATGCCGATCTGTCGCTCAAGAGTAAAGCCTGGAGCGACAGTAAAGTCAGTGCCCATCACGCCATTATTCCAACCTCACGAGCGATGGACTCCACGCGACTGACATTGGATGAACAGCAAATTTATGAGCTGATTGCACGTCAGTACCTGATGCAGTTTTATCCACCGTTTGAATACGCCGAACATCAAATCGATTCTGAAGTGGAAGGCGGCTTGTTTATCGCCAAACAAAAATCGGTACTCTCAGACGGCTGGAAAGCGCTGATGCCTAAGGCCAAAAATGCCGATGCTGAAGGAGAGTTCAGTAAGACAGCCTTGCCTAACGTCAAACAGGGTGAATCTGTTCATTGTATTGACGGTCGTCTGGATGAAAAACTCACCAGTCCACCAAAACGCTTTACCGATGCCACGCTCCTGTCTGCCATGACCGGCATCGCACGTTACGTCTCTGACCCCGAAGTCAAAAAAGTGCTCCGCGACACCGACGGTTTAGGCACCGAAGCCACCCGCGCTGGTATTATCGAATTGCTGTTCAAACGCCAATTCTTAACCAAAAAAGGCAAAGAGATACACTCAACCGAGATAGGTCGACAACTGGTCAACAGTCTGCCTGAACGCATGGTCGTGCCGGATATGACCGCTCACTGGGAATCTCAACTGGAAGCGATCAGCGACAAACGCCTTAAATATGGTCAGTTTATGCAACCTTTAACACAGGGTTTAGGTGAATTGATTGCTGAAGTGGAGTCCAGAAGCTTTGCAGGGTTAAGAGGGATGGGGAAAGCGGTTGTTAGGCGGAGGAAGGCTTCGGGTCGGCGAGGGAAGGCTAAAGCAAGTTGACTGTCATCTAGACTTGTTAGGGGCTAATAGCCACAACATGAGTAAACAAACTGCGTCAATTAGGTGAAGCCCTCGCACAACATATTGCTGTGTTGGCAGGGATTGAGTTTGATGAGCAAACCACCCTTGGCGACCTGCGCAACGCAAGTGGCTAGAATGCCTCGCCAAGCAGTTAGACCACGAAGTAATTATCGACCGTGATTTTGTCAACAACCGCTTTGCCGAGCAGGGTGGTGCTAAACAACTCGATAAGGTACTGGGTCATCAACTGGACAGTGTATTGGACGAACTGAGCGAAGCGATTTGGCCGCCTAAAAGTGCGTGATACTGAAATGTATAAATTAATCGAAAAACTATATATAAGGCACAAGATGTGTATAATTTTTGGTAGATTTTATACATTTCTATGATATCGAGTATAAAAAAGGAAGAAATTTAGCCATGTCTACGCCTATTGCACCTTTACCACTGGTCAACATTGAACAATGGGAGACCCGTGCAGTACTCAAAAAAACGGCTGAAGCGCATCGTTACTTGGCGGAACTAAAAGGTGTAGCGGCAAGTATTCCCAATGAAGCTATTTTAATTAATACCCTAGCTTTGCAAGAAGCAAAAGACAGCTCTGAAATCGAAAACATTGTGACTACCCATGATGAGCTATACAAATCAAACCTATTTGAAGAAGCAATTACCAATCCTGCTACCAAAGAAGTGCAAGATTACGCCTTTGCATTAAAACAAGGTTTTCATAGCGCACGGCAAAGCAAATTAATTCGCCTGAACGATATTCTCGATATTCAGCAAAACCTAGAGCACAACACGGCAGGGCTAAGAAAACTACCGGGTACCGACCTTAAAAATGCACGCACGGGTGAAATCGTCTACACGCCACCACAACATGCCGATGAGATCGCTCAGTTGATGGATAATCTAGTGCAATTTATCAATAACGATGAATTGTGTGATGCTGACCCTCTAGTCAAAATGGCCATCATTCACCATCAGTTTGAAAGTATTCATCCATTTTACGATGGCAATGGCCGTACAGGACGTATTATCAATATTCTGTACTTGGTCATCAAAGATCTGCTCAATTTGCCTGTATTATATTTGAGCCGGTTTATTATTCATCACAAATCGGACTACTACACCAACTTACAAGCAGTGCGTGACACCGGCAATTGGGAACCGTGGCTGCTGTTTATGCTCGATGGCATTATTGATACCGCACAAAATACAATTTCGTTGATCACTGAAATGAAAACTCTCATGGCGGATGTGAAACATGGTATTCGTAAGCAACTACCCAAAGTCTATAGCCAAGACTTACTCAATAACCTGTTTAACCACCCTTACACCAAAATTGACTTTATAGTTGAAGAGCTCGGAGTCACGCGTATCACCGCCACCAAATATTTAGAACAGCTGGTTGAGCAAGGCTTTTTGGTTAAAGAAAAAGTTGGACGTGGCAATTACTACATCAACCAGCCACTGTGCCAATTATTAATAGCGCACAGTTAAAAATGATTTAATGAAGAGACACCCCTTACCGGAATGTCTTTGGACCGATATCAACAGCAAATCCGGTATCAACCTGCTCAACGACTAGAAATGCATATTGTTGGCGCTGTCTCGGGGGAAACGCAGCGGCCGACCCGAAAAATTCCAGTCAGACGCAAGAGATTCAAGTCCATTAAGACTCGCTGATCAGCGCCATCTATGCCGAAGTACTACTGGCTAAAATCAAAGCTAAACGCGAGGCTCCAAGGATGGATTCATGCCGTGTCTTGAGTGCTGCTGAGTCAGGGCGTTAACTTCTCATATTTATTAGATGAATCGGGTTATACTGACGAGGTGCTAGACAAGCTCAACAGTTTAATAGAGGACAAAGAAATGCAAGCTGAAAATTTAGAAAACTTGATGCAGAAAGAACGTCTCCAAAGTGAGCAGCGTGGATAGCCAAACGCCTACCTATCAAAGTAGGCGTCTAGCAAAGCATCTTTAGCTTGAACCGACTAAACCTTATAGCGCTTCTAAAATCGTCTCAGCGCTGGTTTGATCAATCCCTTTAGCATCCACATTCAGCAACTCAACCACACCATCATTAATGATCATGGCGTAACGCTGACTGCGAATACCTAAGCTGGCCCCTGTCAGGTCTTGAGTCAGGCCGACTGCTTTAGCCAGTTCACCCACACCGTCTGCCAACATGATGATCTCTTCAGCGTTTTGGTTTTTGCCCCACGCGCCCATTACG
>SLCQ01000261.1 GCA_007125745.1 Nitrincola sp. | reverse complement strand
CTTGCGCAGGCTCAGGTTCGTGTTTCGTCCGATGCTTTTGCAGGGGTTGAAACATCGCAGCTACCTATGTCACAACAAAAAGTGCTTCAACAGCTACAAAGCTATGCTGAACTTTCAGTGGCGACTGCCAAAAAAATTACCATTTACTTTCATTTTTACGCAGCACCCGTGTCTCTTCTTGGTAATCAAAGAATTGAGCATTTAGAGTATAAACACACGCTTACAGGAGAGCTCGACACTATTCCATTAGATAGCCTTATCACAGCCATAGGCTATGAAACGCCTAAAATACAGGGCGTACCTTATGATCAGACACTAAAACGCTTTGCACACCGGGATAGTGTCATTGAACCGGGCGTATATTGTGTGGGTTGGTGTCAACGTGGGCCACAAGGTGTTATTCCCACGAATCGTAGTGAAGCGATGGGGTTAGCCAGAAGAATAATAAAGGAATTGGAGTCTTAATATGTTAATTGACCGTCAGAAATCTCGCTTATTAGTGGTTGATCTACAAAGCAAACTGATGCCATATATTCACGACAATGAAAAGATTTTAGACAACGGCATCTGGCTGACTCAGGTCGCCAATACACTAGACGTTCCTGTCATCGCATCGGAACAATATCCTAAGGGACTAGGGCCAACGGTTGAACCGATGCGTCGCCATATTCGAGATGACGCAATGATGGAAAAAGAATACTTTTCCTGTCTATCTGACGACGGTTGCCGGTCAACACTGCTGGATAAGCACTACCCACAAATTGTGATCATCGGTACCGAAGCCCATGTCTGTGTCATGCAAACAGCCCTTGAACTCAATGCGGCAGGACTGGAGGTTTTCTTGGTGGAAGACTGTATTGGCTCTCGCGATCCTCACAACAAACAGCTAGCGGTTGAACGCATGCGTCAAGCAGGCATCACCATCGTTAGCCGAGAAATGGTCGCTTTTGAATGGCTGCGTCGTGCTAACACTCATGTGTTTCGATATGTCAGTAAAACGTTTATTGTGTAATCAACTTACAAAATCGGACCTATTTGACTGAGTAAGGGTGTAGGGGCAATCACTCCGTGAACAGCAAGCTCACGTCGCTCATTGCCTTGCTCATCAAAAAAGACTAATGCGGGTGGACCAAATACTTGAAAACGCTGATTCAATGCGCGTGAATCACTATCATTACGCGTGACATCCACTTTGACCTTTAAAAAACCTGACAAACGCTGTTGCACCTCAGCATCTGCAAATGTAACGAATTCCATCTCTGCGCAAGTCACACACCAATCCGCATAAAAATCGAGCATAACGGGTTGGCTTTCCGCTTTGGCCTTGGCAAGTATCGGCTCTAATTCCTCAAGCGAAGTAATCGTTTGGTCAAACACCATGGGGGTTCCCTGAGCGTCTCCTGCCGCAGAAGACGCAAGCCCAACCCCTTGTAAAGGTTGGATAAAGCTACGCCCACCCGCAAAGACCCCTAGCAATAAGGCCAAACCGTATATCAACAAAATAATACCAACGCCCTTCCAGAGACGTTGCCAACCTGTTACGGGAGAAGGAAGACGATCCAGAGCACTCATAAAGACAGCAGTGATAATCAAAATAATTGCCGTCAATGCCATACTAACTTGTATCGGCACAATGCGATCTAGCATCCACACTGCCAAGAGTAACAACGCAACACCAAAGCCGGCCTTAATAGCTTTCATCCAGCTTCCCGCATGAGGCAAGAGTTTACCTGCTGACGTACCGACGAGGAGTAAAGGAACACCCATACCCATCGACATGGCAAATAACGCGGCACCACCCAAAAGCGGATCACCAGTCTGACCAATGTAGATTAATGCACCGGCTAAGGGCGCGGCCATACAAGGCCCCACAATCAGAGCAGACAGGAACCCCATGACCGCTACGCCAGTAACCTGTCCTCCCTTCTGGCTTCGGCTAAGCGAATTTAACCGATTTTGAATGCTGGACGGGAGCTGTAGCTCGTAAAAGCCAAACATGGATAAGGCCAATAAAACAAACACCAGTGAAAAGACCGAAATGATCCAAGGGTTTTGAAAACTGGCTTGTAAATTGGCACCAAACAAGCCTGCCAGCACGCCCGCAAGGGTATAGGTTAGTGCCATAGCTAGCACATAAACGCTCGACAACCCCAAGGCGCGTCGTGTTGAAACCCCACCCTTTTGACCCGCAATGATACTGGAGAGAATCGGAATCATAGGGAACACACAAGGGGTAAAGGATAGTGCCAACCCTGCGACAAAAAAGGCACCTAAGATAATGGGTAGGCTTTTACCACCGAGTAAATCGACAAATCGACCATGCTCAGTAGTGGAGGCTGAGGAGGTTTCAAGGGCTACTGATTCGGGAGGCAATCCCTCTGGCCATTGTAAACCCGCCGCTAAGGGTAACCCTTGCAAAACAACCGACTGGGTTTCTGGCGGATAACAAATACCCCCTTCCCAACAACCTTGGTAGGTCACCTTGACCGTAATCTCTTCCAATGCATCCGTTTCGCCACCGACTAGCATGAAGGAAACTGCCTGCTGTTTCCAAACATCCACTAGCCCAAACAAATCGTCATCTTTAGGAACACCCTCTTGACGCCATAGATCAACCAGCTCAGCACCCTCACCCACTTCAACTTTCAGGTGATCACGGTAGAGGTAATAGTCCTCTTCAATGTCCCAATGTAATTCATAAACACCGGACTCATTAACTTGAGTATAAAATTGAAAAGCCTCGTGCACATGAAGTGGGCCTTGAGACTGATTTGAGCCAAAAAGTGAAAATTGAGCCCAAGCAAAACTCGGTAATAGGATAAATAATGAAAATAAAGTAAAAAGCAGGCGTTTTAGCACGATGAATCCTTAATCTAGAGTGCGGCAACTCAATAGTAAAACTCTGAAGCTGTGACCATAGCAATCTTCTATTGTTCCAATTATCCCGATTATACGCGATTACTCTTATATGAATCGCCTAGATATGGTAAAAATAACCCCACGAATCTATCTGCTTTCAGGAATAAAAGAGATGACCGATACACGCCTAGAAGATCTACATATTGAATCGATTAAACCGATCATCACCCCTCGTGAGCTTAAAGCTAAGCTACCTTTGACTGAGACCGCCATCCAAACCGTTATCCAAGAGCGCCAAGTGGTTAAAGATATCTTGGATCGCAAAGACAAGCGCCTGATGGTGGTGATTGGACCTTGTTCTATCCATGATCCTGAAGCGGCCTTGGAATATGGTCGTCGCTTGAAAGCCCTCGCTGAAGAAGTTAAAGATTCACTCTACTTAGTTATGCGTGTCTATTTTGAAAAACCTCGTACCACGGTCGGATGGAAAGGACTGATTAACGACCCCAATATGAATGACACCTTTGAAATAGAAGAAGGTTTAAAGATTGGTCGTAAACTATTAATAGATCTTTCAGACATGGGCCTCCCCCTTGCAACTGAAGCACTCGATCCAATTTCACCACAGTATATGCAAGACCTGATCAGCTGGTCGGCTATCGGCGCCAGAACCACCGAGTCGCAAACCCACAGAGAAATGTCTTCCGGTCTTTCGTGCGCTGTAGGTTTCAAAAATGGTACCGATGGTGGTTTAACGGTTGCGATTAACGCGATGGAATCAGTGATCCACCCACACAACTTCCTAGGTATTGATGAAGAGGGTCAAGTCGCCATCGTAACCACACGAGGAAACGCCTATGGCCACGTCGTTCTGCGTGGTGGTAATGGCAAACCTAACTACGACTCTGTCAGTGTTCGTCTATGCGAGCAGGCACTGGAAAAAGCCAAGTTAGCCAACAACATTATGATCGATTGTAGCCATGCTAACTCAAATAAAGATCCTTCCCTACAACCTCTGGTCGCTGAAAATGCAGCCAACCAAATCGTTGAAGGTAACCAATCGATCATTGGCTTAATGATCGAATCTAATCTGGGTTGGGGTAATCAATCCATTCCGGAAAATCTTGCTGACTTAAAATATGGCGTATCTGTGACAGATGCATGCATTGACTGGAATACGACGGAAGACTGTTTGCGTGGGATTCATCAAAAGTTGAAGGATGTTCTACCCAATCGTTGATTGCACATAAGGATAATAATGGCACAGCCAAAGAAAGGACTAAATGTAAAGCTAAACAAACTGAAACAGCAATTCAGTCAAGCTTATGCACAAGGGCAATATTCTCAAGCCAAGAACTTTGCTCTTGTTGCACACCGGCTTGTGCCTAAACACCCGAAGCCCCTTTCTGATCTTGCCGTGTGTAGTGTCTATTTGGGTGATTGGAAAGTAGCAATCACCTAT
>SLCQ01000274.1 GCA_007125745.1 Nitrincola sp. | reverse complement strand
GCAACTGACAACTCACCATAGAAGAGTTTGGAGAGGTGCGCATCTCTAGGAATAGATAGATTACAAGACATATAGGTTTTAATGCTTACTTTAATATTTGACCTACAATTATTTGCCAGTGAACTACCGAGAAAGCCTCGGGTGTTGGTAAGTCTACACCCTTAACTTAACTCAGAAAATTTCACTGTGTACCCCATTGCCTTATAGCTTTTCTCCCGTTTACCAAACATTCTTTGCAGCATAGGTAGACCACAATCGACATAGTCATGAATGGTCACTACTGATTTACCCTCAGATTCTCTGTGAATTCGACCAGCATACTGGGAAAGAGAACCCTTCCAGGCTATGGGCATTGCTAAGAACAAAGTATCAAGCCTTGGTAAATCAAACCCCTCTCCAACATACTTTCCAGTTGCCACGACGACTTTTGCGGTTGCAAGGTGCTGCTCGACATGTTTTCGCTCAGAAGCACGCATAGCTCCTTTTAAAACAACGGACTCAACACCCTTTTCAAGAAGTAGAGCATTAATTACTTCAGCATGTTCTCGTCGCTCAGTTAACACTATCGGATGCTTAGATTGTTGAACACTTTGTAAAACATCTTCCACGATTTTTGCCGTTCGATCGGCATTGTCCATTAGCCATTGATATGCATCTGAAATTTTGGGTCGCTGCTCTTTATCAGGCAATGAAATCGGCCAGTTGTCATAAAGTTGGTGGACAATCACCTGTTGTTCGAACTTTTCATTCCCATCACTCTTTACCTTGTGTCGTATAGAACCAACAGTCATAAAGATGATTTTTTGATGTCCATCTTGCCTTTCAGGTGTCGCGGTGAGGCCCAATATGTATTTTGCTCTCACCTCATTCATAACCATTTCAAAACGTGGTGCAGACACATGATGGCACTCATCCACAATTACATGGCCATAGTTTTGGACTAAATCAGCTACCGTGTTGTCTTTTTTGTTGATAAGGCTTTGATAGGTAGCAATATCAATAATACCGCTTGGCTTTTTGATTCCACCACCGATTACGCCAACCTGGGTATCAGGCAGAAAAGACTTTAATCGTTCTTTCCATTGATCAAGCAACTGCCGACTATGAACAAGTATCAGCGTATTTCTTTTACGTTTTTCGATTAATGCGATTGCGGTTACTGTTTTGCCAAATGCTGTTGGTGCATGAAGAACACCGATATCGTGTTGAAACATTGCAAGCACTGCCGTTTGTTGATTTTTTCTCAACCGAATCAATGATTTTTCTATCTCTAAACTGACTCCATCTTGACGTTGATCATCTATTTCAATGGAAATTTTATTCTCATTCAGGAGATCCTTTACCTCGTCCAGACAACCGCGAGGTAAAGAAAGAAACCCATGTTCCAATCGAGCAAGAGTAATGAATCGCGGAATACCATGGGTAGAGAATCTCAAGGCTTGAGTTTTAAAAAAGACTGGATTTGAGAAGCTAGCCATCCGCCTAATAATGGCTGTCAGCGCGCTAGGAATCTTATTCAGCTCAAAGTAAATGTGATTAGCCAGTATGATAGAAACTTTCTTTGGAGGGTTTTCAATAGCTTGGGCTGACTTAGTCGTTAATTCCCAGGGTAACATATGATCAGTAATTTTTTGATGGTTGATCATAGAAGAACTTGGTGAAATTTCTTGAATAAGCTGAACCAGCTCTTGAGGAGAAACTTTCGTTTGCTTTTCTAGATAAACCCACTGATCTTCAATCAAATTAAGATCATCATCTACAAAACACGTGTTGCCAAAAGCACGCGCCTCTTTCTGAAGCGGTAATGCGATTAAATTTCCAAAACCACCCTCTGGTAAGATATCTTGATTTGGAAAAAGACGGTCATAGGAATCAAATGACAAGTTGGGATAGTACTCCATTGCTTTATCAAGTAAACCAAACCCCAACTGCCTCGCCTGTTTTGCAAGTACTCGATCAGTAAAAAATATCCAAAGATGGGCTCCGTTGCCTGAGCGTGAAACCTCAATTGCATGAGGTATCTTGAAAGCACCGCATGCTCTTGAAAGCGCTTTAACCTCCTCTTGCCAGTTGGCTTTGTCAAAGTCAGCTGCTAAAAAATAACACGTGTTGTCATGCATTAAAGGATAAAGGCCAACGACCATATGCCCCTTGAGATGATCATAGATTACTTGGTCACCCAAAATGCTGTAGTGCCTATGCTTGCAATCTTGGCATTTGATTTTTGGCTTTTCACAGATCCCTCTAACCCATTCATTGTTGCAGGCAAATGAATAGCCGCTGCGCCCCTCCTTATTCAGCCAACGTTTAGCAAAAACGTCGGATCGTCCACGAAACAGGCTTTTGAAGATTTTAATTTTTTGATCAGGCAAGTAGCTATCAGAGAGCTTGTTTTCCGATATAGCAACGGAGTCTTGAAGTGTTTTTCTCAACTCTAGTAGTTGCGCCTTTTCCTCCTCAAGCGCGGAAATCCTCCTGTCAATTTCACTGATGCTGCTGTAATTCGGAAAATTATCCATGGTATTAAAGCTTCTCACAGGAGTATTTTTGTCAATATTCGTACCACTTCTTATACAAAGTGCCTCTAAACATACTATGTAATTCAGTCAACTGAGTCGACAAAGCGAATCGAGATCAAATGATCTGTACCAGCAACGGTGGACAATTCACTAAGTACTTTTCTTCAATTCAAAACTATCTGGGCTCAGATAGCCAAGAGCAGTTACCTAGTTGACAACAAAAAAAGATAAACGGCTAACCGATAACATGCTTCAAGATTGCCTAATATGTGCTCTTTTCGCAACAAGTGGGTTAAACACCACTAACTGCCATTTTCTAACCCATCGCCTCCTTTGAAATCTCCTCAACCTACTACAAGAATGGTTCGATGATTGCAGACGCCCGCCGGATGAATACTTGCAGCACTTAATGATGAGCCTTTTCAAAGCAATCAAAGTTGTCAGATTACTCTCACTTCTCATCAGAGCATTTTCAATGAATCGATTACTAACAACACCACAAGATTTCAAGCAAAAATACAACTCTAACTCACAAAATCACAATCGAAAATTAAAATAGTGCTATGATCTTTCATATATGCAAATACTGACTACGAGAGGCATTCATATGATCCGCTGCCATCTAGCTCGCATGATGGGCGAACACAAGATGCGTATTGCCGACGTCGCAAGGGAAACTGGACTTAGTCGAGCAACCGTGACATTACTCTACAAAGAGACGGCACAAAAAGTGGATCTTGAAGCCCTAGAGAAACTATGTCGGTTATTCGAATGCCAAATTGGAGAGTTGTTAGAACTTCAACCGCCAAGCATCTCGAAAGAAGGATCATCCCAAGGAAAGGAGCTCTGGGATGCCAATCACTGATTATCAAGCAAAATACTACGCACATGAGCTGACTATTCGTCACGCCTCTGGCGGTGTGGATAGTTTGTCTCAGTCACTGTTTGATGCCAGTGTTGACCTGAACCCCCACCAAATCAATGCCGCCCTTTTTGCGTTGAATAATCCCTTGAGCCAAGGCGTTGTGCTAGCGGATGAGGTGGGTTTAGGAAAAACGATAGAAGCCGGTCTCGTACTTTCGCAATACTGGGCTGAACGTCGTCGTAGGTTGCTGATCATCTGCCCAGCATCACTTCGCAGGCAGTGGGCTCAGGAATTGCTGGATAAGTTCAATCTGCCTTCGCAAATTTTAGATGCTAAAACTTGGAAAAATCTGCAAAAAACAGGTGCCAACAATCCGCTGGTCGACAAGCAGGTCATCATTATGTCCTACCACTATGCTGCTCGACTTGATGAGCAGCTACTGGTCGTACCTTGGGATTTAGTTGTCATTGATGAAGCTCACAAACTACGAAATGCGCACCGTACCAGTAATCGCATGGGACAATTGCTAAAGCGCACTCTGGCTGGGCGTAAAAAGCTTCTGCTCACAGCTACACCATTACAAAACACTCTCATGGAGCTGTATGGTCTTTCAACCTTGATCGACGAGCAACTCTTTGGGGATGAGCGCTCGTTTCGTCAAAGTTATATTCAAGGGCATGGCTCGATAAAAGAGCTAAAGGCTCGGCTTAAAAGCTTTGTTCACCGAACGCTTCGTCGCGATGTATTGGAGTACGTACGGTATACCCAGCGCCAAACCCTAACTGTACCCTTTAGACCAACTGTACAGGAAGAAGATCTCTACAATGGTATTTCTGCGCTGTTGGAGCGTAATGAAAGCTACGCACTACCCAGAAAACAAAGGCACCTGACAGGTCTTATCCTTCGCAAACTTTTGGCGTCCAGCTCGTATGCGGTGCTCAATACTCTCGAAACAAT
>SLCQ01000152.1 GCA_007125745.1 Nitrincola sp. | reverse complement strand
TTTCCATCTTTTGATAACACCATGGCTAAACGATTACCGTCGGGTGACCAAGCTGGCGCACCATTGAGCCCCGGAAAAGATTGAATTTGTTCGCGTTGCCCTGTTGCTAAGTGCTGTATATAGATCACAGGGCGTGTCGTTTCAAAGGAGACATAGGCCAGCTTTGTTCCATCAAACGACCAGGCAGGCGATAAAATAGGTTCATTCGACTCTAATATGGTTCTCGCTCGTTCACCATCCCAGTCTGCTACATGCAAACGAAAACGCTGATCACTTCCTACTCGTCGATCAGCTGTAACATAAGCAATTCGTGTTGAAAAGGCACCTTTCATCCCTGTAATTTCTTCGAAAACCACATCAGAAATAAAGTGTGCGGCATCACGCAGACTGTTTCGACCGACCGACACATCTCGAGAAAACATTTTCTGCTCTTTTAATACATCGAAGAGCTCAAAAGTGATCCTAATTTCACCATCAGAAGAGGGTTGCATACGACCTACGAGAAGATAATCCTGGTTAACCATGCGCCAGTCACGAAAAAAAACCTGATCTTCCTGACTGGGTGAACTCAACATATTTTCGCGATTCATAGACCTAAAAAAGCCACTTCGCGCTAAATTTTGCCCAATGATCAGTGACACATCTTCAGACAGAGCTGATTCGCCACTCCAGGAAAACGGAACAACCGCAATCGGTACCGGGCTATCGACTCCTTGGGTGACTTCAACCACTAACTGCTGCGCCGCTACTTTAGAGCAGGCCAGAAGCATGAAAGCTAACAGTACATATTTAACATTCTTCATTACCATCTCAACCCTTCTGGTGTGAAAACGATCTGCATTCTTCTTAAGCGCCTTTCAAATAACATAGGATCTACTTCTGACACTCTAGGAAGCCTTTCAGTTCGGCGAACTGCTTGTTCCACTGAGCGATCAAATGCAAGATCTCCACTGCTTCGAACCACCCTGACGTCTACTATATCACCTGCAGGCGTCAACTGAAGCTCTACCGTTGCTGTCATACCACTTCTGGCCGTCGCTGGAATATTCCAATTGCGACTCACCATCGCTTGAATATATGAGCCTATGTCCCCTATCACTGCTTCAGCGGCGGCTCTAGCTTCCTCTTGTCGACGCTGTTCCTCCTGGCGGCGCTGCTCTTCGGCACGTCGTTGCTCCTCTTGACGACGTTGCTCCTCGGAGCGGCGCTGTTCCTCTTGACGACGTTGCTCTTCGGCGCGTCGTTGTTCTTCTTGACGACGCTGTTCTTGCTCTCTTTCTCTTCGCGCGGCTTCTTCTCGTTGTTGCTCTTGTTCAGCACGTAATCGTGATTCAGCTTCCTGTTGTGCCGCTAATTCACGCTGACGCTGCGCCTCAGCTTCCTGTTCACGCCTTTGTTGCTCTTGTTGACGTTGCTCTTCCTGTCGACGTTGCTCTTCTTGCTGGCGCTGTTGCTCGGCCTGAGCTTCTGCCTCACGTTGAGCTTCGGCTTGACGCTGCTGTTCCTCTTCACGAGCCTGTTGTTCGGCTCTAGCTCGTTCTGCTTCTTGTTGGGCTGAAGCCTGATCAGGTTGAAAGCTAGACAAGTCGACCATGCGAGCTTGCATATGACGCGGCTCGATACGTGTTTGTTCCCTAAAGTCAAACCAATAACCCGCAAGCAACACGAGCATGATGATATGCACTAGGGTTGCTAGAAAAATCGGCGCGACATAGCTACGATAATTTTCCACGCCGAAACCTACTCGGTCACTAAGCCCACACTTGGGGCTCCAGCTTGCTGCAATAGCACCATGAGTTGAATAACGCGATCATATGCTACGTTTTTATCACCTCTAACCAGTAGTAATTTGTTGGGATTTTCATTTAAAACTCCCCTTACTCGCGTCAAAATAGCATCAGCGTCCACCGGTATCTGATCATCTCCCCCCACATTAATATAAAAGTTCCCGTCTCGATCAACTGAAACAATTAAGGGTTCATGATCATCACTATCAACAGCTTCTGAACTTGCCTGAGGTAAATCAACATCGACACCCTGGGTCAGCATAGGCGTTGTTAACATGAAAATAACCAATAAAACGACCATTACCTCAATGTAAGGAACCACATTCATTTCGGTGTTCAGGTTGCGTTTTTTTCGCGTACGCCACTCCATCATTGAACCTCAAAGTGCATGCAAGCGACGATACAGAATGCTGGAAAACTCATCTGCAAAGGTTTCATAATTGCTCAGTAACGTCTCTGATTGTGCCGTAAAACGGTTATAGGCAATAACGGCTGGAATGGCTGCAAAGAGGCCTATTGATGTGGTAATCAATGCTTCAGCAATACCAGGCGCCACAACCGCAATGGTGGCATGGGTTTGTGTTGCCAAACCACGAAAGGCATTCATAATACCCCATACTGTTCCAAAAAGGCCCATGTATGGACTGGTTGAGCCGACTGTTGCAAGAAACGGAAGGTGTTTTTCCAGTTTCTCCTCTTCTCTGGACATAGCCACACGCATACGTCGTTGAATGCCATTCATGACGACATCAGGATCAGCCTTTCCCTGTTGCGTTAAGCGGGTAAATTCTTTTAAGCCAGCACGAAAGATATTCTCAGCGCCACAATGTTCATTTGGATTTTGGCTGACCTCTCGATACAGCTGACCTAAATCAGCGCCCGACCAGAAGCGCTCTTCAAATGCGCGTAAGGATTTTTGCGCCGTTCGAATGGCAGCGCGGCGTTGAAAAATCATGACCCATGAAATAAATGACGTTATTACCAGAGCGAGCATGATCAATTGAACGACCAAACTTGCATCAATAATTAACGACCAAATAGAAAGCTTTTCTTGCACAGTTCACTCCTAACCTTAGATGAGGCAGGCGCTCACAATAGCAGTAGCAAAAATTTATACAAGTAGTTAACAGTGAAGAATAGGGACTATTTAATGAATTTTTTCATACAATCGAGAAAAACTGATCTTAAATTTCAGGATTACAGCTTAAACAGAAGCGAGTGGTTGGCTCACCTTTTAACAAGTTCAACTCTACGGCCTCTCCACAATGCTGACACCGTCCAAAACTACCAATATCAATTCTCTTAAGCGCTTCTTCACATTCGCGTAGCTCCACAAGCAACTTAGCCTGTAGCGCTGCTTTACCTTTTGCCTCAATAAGCTCTGTCATTAGTGTTTCATGTAATTTAGACAACTGTTGCCTAGAATCTTGCAAAAATCGATCTTCTGACATTGCCAACACTTTTCTTCACCCTGTTTTAAATATTTGTATTAATCAAGTCCTGCGACTTAAGTTAATACTAACAGGGGATGATGACTAAACCTTGATCAAGATCATGTTGACTTTATTCACTATCAGGTTTTTTTAAACCGAAATGCTGATAAGCGTGATCAGTGACCACGCGTCCTCTTGGCGTTCTCATGACATAGCCCTGCTGTATTAAATAGGGCTCAAGCACATCTTCTATGGTATCACGCTCTTCACTAATGGCCGCCGCTAAGCTATCGACTCCGACGGGGCCACCGGAAAACTTTTCTATCATGGCTAAAAGCATACGACGATCCATATGATCAAAACCGCGCTCATCAACATTAAGCATATTCAATGCAAGATCGGCTATCTCAGCTGTGATGGCTCCATCTCCTCTGACTTCAGCATAATCCCGAGCACGACGAAGCAAGCGGTTAGCTATACGCGGGGTTCCGCGTGACCGCTTCGCAATCTCACGCGCACCTTCAGAATCAATGGGTGTATCTGTCAGACGAGCGGCTCTACTCACAATATTGGTTAAATCATCAATCGAATAAAACTCAAGACGTTGCACGATGCCAAATCTATCGCGCAAAGGCGATGTCAGCAAACCGGCACGAGTGGTCGCTCCCACTAATGTGAATGGAGGAAGATCAATTTTAATTGAACGCGCAGCAGGTCCTTCACCGATCATGATGTCCAGTTGATAGTCCTCCATAGCAGGGTAGAGGATCTCTTCAACATTTGGACTTAGACGATGAATTTCGTCAATGAAAAGTACATCTCCCGCTTCCAGGTTGGTGAGCATAGCCGCAACATCACCCGCCTTTTCTAACACGGGCCCGGAGGTGGTACGAATTTGACTGCCCATTTCATTCGCAATAATGTTAGCTAAGGTTGTTTTACCTAACCCCGGCGGACCAAAAATAAGCGTGTGATCTAAGGCTTCTGAACGCTTTCGAGCCGCATGAATAAAAATTTCCATCTTCAATCGCTGTGGCGCATGCTTGCCGCTTCACAGACGGACCGCGAAAAGATGCGCGAAATCTTACCGTTATTGCAAGAGCTCTTTCCGGAATTACAGTTCCGTT
>SLCQ01000185.1 GCA_007125745.1 Nitrincola sp. | reverse complement strand
GTTAAACGTTCCCAGTGATCGAGATGGTTTTATCTATCTTTTTGAAGGGCAGGCCGCGTTACTTGATGATCAGGGTGAGCAAATAGATACCTTGGTTTATGAAGGGGCATCGGAGCTCTCAAAAGGAGATTTAGTATCGATTAAAGCTGGGGATGAATCGGCCCGTTTACTGCTGATTGCAGCTAGGCCTCTGAATGAACCAGTGGTTCAGTATGGTCCGTTTGTCATGAATTCCACAGCTGAAATAGAACAGGCTCTGAATGACTATCGTCAAGGAGTTCTTACGGAGTAGCTGAGGAGATTTTGGTTTGTACATCTGCGCTCTCTGTTCTGTTAGCGAGATCCTCTTGTTCAGAGTGTTCCGTTTCCATGGGATGTAACTCAGCTTCCAAGCCTTCAATCAAGGTTTGTAGCTGGGTTATTTGAGGGTCAAGTTGGTGATTCAGATTAATCTTTCTCAATTGCATAAAAGCTGTTCTAAATCGATGGATAGCTACTTGCGACCCTCGAGTCTCCAGCATGTTTTGTGCCTCAAATAAAACAAGATCAGCATTGCATCGCTGATAGGAAGTTTTCAAGTGACGGAGTTGTTGCTGGGCTGTATCTGAGTTAATCAGGTTTTTTTGCTTGAGTTCAATGACAAACTGCGCGGTCTCTCTAACTAATGATCGGTTGCGTTGCGCCATGTTTCGGTCTTGAAACAATGTGCGTTGATTTACAGGAAAAGCGGGAGGGGTGAACGGGTCTTTTTCGCGCTCGTTCAATTTTTGAATATGCTCCTCCAATTGAATACTTTTATCGAGTTTTACAGCACTTAACCAGAGACCTTTGAGAGTGTGTATCATTAAACTCTTCAGTGACTCGGTTTGACACTCTATTGGTAGGCTATCAAGAAGGTGCTCTGTGCCACGAATGTGATTACGGATAGCGAGTAACTTGAGCTGCCGCTCACGGCGCTGATTTTCGGCGGTCTGTACGGCTATGGCTAACATGGCCATAATAAAGACACCTGTCAAAATCACCGCAGCGGTTTCAGTGGGGCTCATAAATCACACTAATATCTTCATGACTTGTTGATTCTTATCTTAATAGTAACCTACCCATGGTTTTCTCGCACGATTTAAAGGCTAAGAATCAAATCCTAGCGTAAAAACACACCTAAACTAATTTTTTTAACGTTAAGTGTTGACCTGAAAGCTCAGGCTACGTATTATTTGCGCCTCTTGAAGAGCATGCTCTGAAAGATGCACGAAAGTGTATATTGCGTCCCATTCGTCTAGTGGCCTAGGACACCGCCCTTTCACGGCGGTAACAGGGGTTCGAACCCCCTATGGGACGCCACTCTTACCTTGTAAGCTCTTTACTTTGTAAGATTTGAATATCACGTCCCATTCGTCTAGTGGCCTAGGACACCGCCCTTTCACGGCGGTAACAGGGGTTCGAACCCCCTATGGGACGCCATTCAAACCTATCTATCTTAAGCGGGAATAGCTCAGTTGGTAGAGCACAACCTTGCCAAGGTTGGGGTCGCGAGTTCGAGTCTCGTTTCCCGCTCCAAGCATTACTCTTTTCAACATTTCTCTTCTCTGTATCGGTTGATATGTTAGCTTACCCAGAGTTCTCTTCAGCTCGTCTAGTTATGCTTTAAAATTTGACCCTTAGTGGATTTACAACCACTATGTTATTGAGTTTATGGTTATTAACACTATGCATTAGTAGGTGAGGTGGGGTATGACTATTCGCGTGGGTATTAATGGGTTTGGTCGTATTGGCCGTATGGCGTTCCGCGCCATTGTAAATCAGTTTAGTGATACCTTTCATGTGGTGGCGGTTAATGATCTGCTCGATCCAGATTACTTGGCCTATATGCTTAAGTTTGATTCGGTGCACAGTCGATTGAATCATGATGTTTCGATAGAAAACGGCCATTTAAAGGTTGACGATTACTTGGTCAAACTCACTGCAGAAAAGGATCCTGAAAAAATTGCATGGGACGATGCAGGTGTTGATATTGTCTTGGAATGCACTGGCTTGTTTCTGACGGAAGAGATGTGTCTAAAGCATCTTAAGGCGGGTGCGAAAAAAGTGGTTATGTCTGCCCCCTCTAAAGATCATTCGCCCATGTTTGTGTTTGGTGTAAATCATTTATCCTATTCAGGGCAGTCGGTTATCTCAGGAGCATCCTGTACAACAAACTGTCTTGCACCTGTAGCTAAAGTATTGCAACAACACTGGGGTATTAAACGAGGGTTAATGTCTACGGTGCATGCTGCAACGGCAACTCAGAAAACAGTCGATGGTCCCTCAACTAAAGACTGGCGAGGAGGGCGGGGTATTTTAGAAAATATTATTCCTTCCTCAACGGGTGCTGCTAAAGCTGTGGGCAAGGTGTTACCAGAGTTAGATGGGAAGCTGACAGGTATGGCGTTTAGAGTGCCAACATCTAATGTATCGGTGATAGATTTAACTGTTGAATTAGAAAAAGCATCTTCATACGAGCAAATATGCAAGGCTATGAAGCAGGCTTCTGAGTCAGCAGAAATGGCTGATGTACTGGGTTACACAGATGAGAAAGTCGTGGCGACAGATTTTCGAGGATGTGCTTATGCATCAATATTTGATGCTGGAGCAGGTTTGGCGTTGGATGATACCTTTGTAAAAGTCGTTTCTTGGTATGACAATGAGTATGGTTATACCTGCAATATGCTTCGTTTAGCGGCCTATATTGTTTAGCAAAGAGGCTGGTTCCCTATGACTTTTCGACAGGCAAACTAAGCGTTTTGAGTAAAAAAATTTTAAAAGTGTTGACGGATACAAACAAATCCGTAGAATACGCGGCACTTAAACGCGATGCGGGAATAGCTCAGTTGGTAGAGCACAACCTTGCCAAGGTTGGGGTCGCGAGTTCGAGTCTCGTTTCCCGCTCCAAGAGTTTAATGTTGTGTACGTCCCATTCGTCTAGTGGCCTAGGACACCGCCCTTTCACGGCGGTAACAGGGGTTCGAACCCCCTATGGGACGCCATCTTTTGATACTCCAACTTATTAGATTACGTTTAATGGGTGACTCTTAATCAGAGTTTGCCATCTCCTTGCCTGCTCAAGCTTTTGATCCAACAACCAATCTATTTACGTATCAAACAGTTACTCTAACTTGAATTACGTGTGTTACGACCCTATATATATCGCTATTCTTTCGCTTCTGTTTCACTCAAGGATACTGTATGACTCCTGCGCTTAACATTGAGGGCTTACACAAAACCTACAATAACGGTTTTGAAGCCCTCAAAGGTATTTCGTTTGACGTTAAAGAAGGTGATTTTTTTGCCTTGTTAGGACCTAACGGTGCTGGTAAATCAACAACATTGGGTATTGTATCTTCCCTTGTAAATAAGACTTCTGGGCAGGTGCAAGTTTTTGGCTATGATCTGGATACCGATAAGACCATGGCAAAGCTTCAGTTAGGTGTGGTTCCTCAGGAGTTTAACTTTAATGCGTTTGAAAAAGTTCAAGACATCATCGTTACTCAGGCTGGCTACTACGGTATTCCACGAAAAGTCGCTTTAGAACGCTCTGAAGTCTATCTCAAAAAATTAGGTTTGTGGGAAAAGCGCCGCTTGGCAGCAAGACAGCTGTCTGGTGGTATGAAGCGTCGTTTAATGATTGCTCGTGCATTGGTTCATGAGCCTAAGTTGCTGATTTTAGATGAGCCAACAGCAGGCGTTGATATCGAACTTCGACGATCAATGTGGCAATTCCTGAAAGAGATCAATGCGCAAGGTACGACGATCATTCTCACCACGCATTATCTAGAGGAAGCCGAATCCCTGTGCCGCAATATCGCTATTATTGATAAAGGACAAATTGTTGAAAACACAAGTATGAAAGCGCTACTTCAACGATTGAATACAGAGTCTTTTATCTTTGATTTAGCCAAAGAGGTTGCCTCTGCACCTCAATTGCCAGGGTATACAGTCAGGCTTATTGATTCGCGTACCCTAGAAGTTGATGTGGAAAAGAAAAAAGGACTTAACCCTGTCTTTGGGGAGTTAAGCCAGCAAGGTATAGATGTGTTAAGTATGAGAAATAAGTCCAATCGTTTAGAGGAGTTATTTGTATCCTTAGTGGATACCTCGTTGGACAAGGAGGCGAACCGATGAACTCCTCATTGATTTGGACAGCTTTTTGGACAATCGTCACCAAGGAAGTGCGTCGGTTTACGCGTATCTGGGTGCAAACCCTCCTGCCCCCGGCCATTACCATGACCCTTTATTTTATTATATTTGGTAATCTGATTGGTTCAAGAATTGGTGAAATGGGTGGCTTTGATTATATGCAATACATTGCGCCTGGTTTGATTATGATGTCGGTCATTACCAACTCCTATGGTAATGTTGTTTCATCATTTTTTGGCACTAAATTTCAACGTAACATCGAAGAGTTGCTTGTAGCGCCCGTTCCTAACTGGGTTATTT
>SLCQ01000281.1 GCA_007125745.1 Nitrincola sp. | reverse complement strand
CCTGCAGAGCTTGCCAGCTTTTGCAATGCCTTGAGGGATGGTTGTTTGCCATATCCAGCATAGGATGTCGCGTGTTCACCAAAAGGGTGAGGACTAAAGGTAACATCGTAAAAGGGCGCCGGTTGCCATTGACCCTGATCGTTTTGCAAAAATGCCCAGTTTTTACTGTGATCATCATGATTGCAAACCAATAGGTTAAAAATAGCTCTTTTGAATTGTAATTGGCCTGCTGCAGGGGATTGACACACTATTCTGCTGGCTTTTATAAGATCGTCATAGTCTAAACTGGGTGAGCGAAAATCGGCATCTAGTAAACCGCACGCACTGTGTAAATGAAGCCTGCCAGATGATCCATCAGGATGATTGATATAGTCGAAACGTTTCAGCGCCAGCCACTTTTCTGAACCTGAACTTTTTGGAGTGTCGAGTAATTTCCATTTAGGAGGATTAAGTCCTGCCAAATCAGCCAAGGTTAAATAAGTTGCCTCGCATAAGCTCTCTTCATGGCCCAGCGGTAAATTTCTCGAGGTGAATTTAACCAGCCAGGCCTCATCATTCGGCTTGGCTTGAGTGCGGCATTGCTGAAGGCTTTCATCATTCGAATAGACAAGTGCTTTAGGTCTTGCGCCACCAGAACTTCCTGCGGCAACGAGCTCCGCTAAAACATCTTCAGTTTGACCATCAAAGATTGCTTGAGCATTTAATCCTAACTTGGCGATGCTAGTGTCTTGATCACATTCATGAAGAAATTCTGATGATGGGCCAAAGGATAAAGCCCCCATTGCTGAGTTACCCACAAAAGCCAGTCGGTCCATTGCGGTAATCGTTGCAGGTAAAATATCGTGCTGGCGAAAAACACGATCTTGCAGTAATAACCCCCAACCGTCCGGTAATGCGTCGGCGAACACTCCATGAAGTCCTCCATGTGGAGACTTGGGGGCTGGTTGTAGGGATGCATCAAATTGCATAGCAAAAGGCGATAAGTTTTCAAAGTTGGCTAGATATTCTTGATCATACTGAAAAAAAACGCCTTGACGGTTTTGTGCCAGTATGCCAACCACAAGGGTTTTACCTGATGAAAGCGTTCGAGAGACCACCAGTTTTTGCACCGGTTTAAAGGCCATCCTTTAGCACCTCTTCAATAGATGTGGGTCGCGTAAAGCGCTCTGATTCTAGTTGCGTCAATGAATAAAGACGCTTTAAGTCATCAAGGGTTTGCCAAAGTAACAGTAGCTGCCGAAAAGAAATTTGTCCGGTCAACTCAAATTTTTTGATGGTGGTTGCAGGCACTGTACTTTTTTGAGCTAATCCTTCACGAGAAAGTTTGGCTTCTTCCCGTTTGTGACGCAGGTAGTCCGCAAAAGCTTTTTGCACATCATTTTCGGCCAATAGTAAATATTTCATATAGCTACTCTGGATACTATTGTATCCATTATAGCCTAAAAATAGATTGTTTGGATATTATGGTATCTTTTTATAAGAGAGGTTGAACAGGATATGTTACTGGATTGGGATGGCTGTTCTCTTCACATTACCCAATCAACATATTATCAACCGGGTCAACTCCTCAAAACTTTTGCGAAAGACCCAGTCAAAGCGCTATAGTGTAAACATTGTTTAACAACGTTAAACCAAGAGTGGGTGAGCATATGTTAGGTGTCCGGTTAGATGAACAACTCGAACGTCGTTTAAATGCGTTAGCTGCGAAAACACAGCGCTCTAAAAGTTTTTTAGCGAAAGAAGCTTTAAGTCGTTACATTGAGGAAGAAGAAAAAGTCCAGCGAGAAAATGAAATCGCAATAGCGCGCTGGGAGGAATATCAAGAAACCGGCGAAAGCGTCAGTAACGATGCTGTGAAAGATTGGCTAGCGTCATGGGGTAGTGATCAGGAGAAATCATGCCCAGCGAAATAATCTGGTTGCCAGCAGCTGTTAAAGATTTAGATCGCCTGCGCAATTTTATAAAATCTGAAAATCCTCGTGCTGCACAACGCGCGGCGGAACGTATCATTGAAGGTGTTCGCATACTGCAAAAAAATCCAGAAGCGGGTATTCCAGTCATCAATCTAACCGATTTTAGGGATTTAGTATTACCCTTTGGATCTGGTGAGTACATTATTCGATACCGAAGAGAAACCACAAGACGTATCGTCATTATCAGAGTTCGTCATAGCAAGGAAGATGGGTATTAAAAATGACATGACTGAATGGCCTGATCGTAACTGCTTATTATCACTGGTAACATAAAAAGAGGGAAAATAGTACAATGTTGCACATTATAGTGCGATATCGTACTATTGGGTGAGTTTATTAATTCCCATAAATGGAAAGCACTCATCATGAAAAGCCATTCAGTTACCCAGCTATCACGCCGGAAGTTTATCTCTATTGTTGGCGGCGGGGCCATCATTGCCGTAGGAAGTGGGTTAGGGTCGTTCGCACTGACTCGCACGCCATACTCGGCACTAGCTCCATGGGGCTTAGCGGGTTCTTACGAAGAACCTCGTCGTTTTGCGCTATCTTATGCAATTCTGGCACCTAATCCACATAACCTTCAGCCTTGGTTGGTTGATTTAAGTGAGGATGGTGTTGTGACACTTCTAGCAGATCCTTCACGTCGACTTTCCGCGACAGACCCTTTTGATCGACAGCTAACCATTGGTTTAGGATGCTTTCTGGAGCTGATGGACATAGCGGCGTCTGCGCTGGGTTATCGCATTGAAACCACTTTGTTTCCTGAAGGTACCTCTACTGAAATGATAGGTGGTAAACCGGTTGCGCGAGCTACGTTTTTTCATGAGAACATCCCAGTCGATCCATTGTTTACACAGACTCTTAATCGCCGCTCGACTAAAAAGCCCTTCGATCTATCTCGGCCTGTTGCCCCCGAATTAATAAAACAACTCAGCCCAAAAGTGCCAGATATTCGTTTCGATGGCACAGTCGATTCGGTGCGTGTCGCGAGTCTTAGAGAGTTAACTTGGCAAGCTTGGTTAACGGAATGCAGCACACCGACCGCACATCAGGAAAGTGTTGACTTGATGCGTCTTGGAAAAGCTGAAGTTATGAGTAATCCTGATGGAATTTATATTGGTGGCATGCCAGTCGAATTGTTGATTGCCATGAGGATAATGACCCGTAAAGGTTTGGCAACAAGTGGTACGACCAACTACAACGCTGCTATGAATATGTACCAGACCATGCTGGATGCAACTCCCGCTTTTGTTTGGCTAGCCAGCCCAGATAATACACGCAGTACACAAATTGCAGCGGGTCGTGGATGGTTAAGGCTCAACTTGCTAACCACTCAACATGGGCTGGCATTGCACCCTGTCAGCCAATGTTTACAAGAATACCCCGAAATGGTTATCCATTATCAAGGAGCGCGTCAGATAATGGCTAAGCGAGGAGAAACCATTCAGATGCTCGGCCGATTAGGGTATTCTACATCTGTACCGCAAACCCCACGTTGGAACCTAGATGACAAGATCAAATATGCCTGAAGAGTCCGCGTCCGCAGAAGGACAGGTGGTGTTCGAACTGCTCAATGAAGTCGGCATTATTGCTCAGCTTAGTCGTGCGTTATTAGAATCACACCTTGAAGATGGATTAACCATTCATCACTTCACAGCCCTTAATCATATGGTGAGATTAGGTGACGGACAAACACCTATAGAGATGGCGCGGGCATTTCAAGTACCTAAGACCAGTATGTCACACACCTTAGCAGGGCTGGAAAAGCGTGACCTGATTCGCCTAGCCCCCAATCCAGCTGATGGTCGAGGTAAGCTAGTGTTGCTTACTGACGCTGGGCGTGCATTGC
This sequence comes from Nitrincola sp., assembly GCA_007125745.1. Taxonomy (GTDB): domain Bacteria; phylum Pseudomonadota; class Gammaproteobacteria; order Pseudomonadales; family Balneatricaceae; genus Nitrincola. The sequence continues at coordinate 655 of SLCQ01000281.1, read as the reverse complement.
GAGAACGCGCAATTCAGAATATCACGCCTGAAATTGCGAAAATGATCCCTTTATTTGAACAGAATGAAGCAAAGCGCATTTGGCAGTCATTGCGCAAACTTCGCACTTTATTGGATAGCTCACGCGATAAATAAGATGCTATGGCAGTAGTTAGCTATCATGTCTGTGTATTTGCGTTCAAAAATATGGATAGTTGAAATCAGTCCGTTTAGCTTCAGTAGGCTATCAGCGCGTGATCATTAAGCGACTAAACACTAAAAAATCATCCAAGTGTTTTTCGATAATAGCGATAGTGATAGGTAAATAGAGTGCTTGATAATCATGTACTGCAATATTTCGATATCCAACCATATTTTTTAGACAGTTCGCTAAGTTTTCGTCGATATAGTGGTGGTTTTGCAACAGTGTGAACACGTCACGAGCGCTTTGGGGAATGCCTAGTCGGTCTTTGCGAATTAGATGCTGGCCTATATCTAATGCGGCTTCACAGGCGCGTTGAATATTCAGGATGGCTGCATCTTGTCGAGTGAAATCTTCTGCAAAGCTTTCAATCTCTTTGAAGTACTCTTCACGAGCGCGCTTGACGCAGCGCTCGATAGTCGCTGTTTTATTAAGTATCACGTCATCGTGCATAGATATGGCCTTCCTGTTTTAT
>SLCQ01000245.1 GCA_007125745.1 Nitrincola sp. | reverse complement strand
TGTTTACTAATTTGATCAAGTGCCGCATGCAAACGACTTACATCATGCGCGACATTAACTGTTCCGATAACTCTTCCATCAACATCTTTGATCGGTGATTTAGTTAAATTAAAAAAAACACCTTCAGACGGATTTAGCAATACTGATCCAGACTGACCCGACTCTATTACAGTTTGTTCCAGTGATTCTGTCTCCTTGACCAGAGTTTCGGAAAACAGATTTCTCGCGCGTGTACCAGAAAGCATCTCCTCATTTAAGCCCACAAAATCAAGACTAGCTTTATTAGCTATTAAGTATTCACCTTTCAAGTTTTTAGCAAATATTGGATTGCTCGCTCCATCGATAATCGAACGGAGAAAAGCTCTCTCTTGTTTGACTTGGTTTTCAATTTCATTTAACTCGGATAAATCAGATAGAATACCAACAAACTCTTTTCCATCTTTTTCATAATCAAGACAACTAATCGCTAAATGAACTGGAATACTGTGCCCTTGCTTGTGTAGAGCAAAAACACGCCGACCTTGGCCAATGATGTTACCAACACCTGTTTCTAAAAAATTAGCCAAATAACTATCATGATGTTTAGCCAAATCATCAGGCATTAAACACTTAACATTTTGTGCTAATAATTCCTCACGCCGATATCCAAGAAGGTTTAAAGCATAGTCATTTATTCCCAATATAGAACCTTGTGCATTGATGCGTAGCATGCCTGCAGCCGCACCATTTACAACTCCCTGTAGCCGTGCTCCAAGGTGCAAGGCTTCAGTTTGGGCGACATCTAACTGCTGTTGCTTCTGATGTAAACGTATCAGTTCTTCAACTTGATTGGCGAGTAAGCGCAGATTCTTCATTTCGTTAAGCGTAAAGGCTCTGGGAGAATGATCGATAATACATAAGGTTCCAATCGGGTTCACACCATCAGGACGAAGAACTGCGCCAGCGTAAAAAACAATATTAGGAGACCCTGTCACCAGTGGATTTTCATTGAATCGCGAATCGAGCCTCGCATCTGGAACCAGCATTACATCAGACTCTGATAATGCATGACTACAGAAGGCAATATCTCTATCAGTTTGACAGATATTCAGACCAACTTTTGATTTAAACCATTGACGATGACTATCAACTAAAGAGATGAGGGCAATGGGTACTTGGTAAAAGCTCGCTGCGAGTTGTGTCAGTTGATCAAACTTTTTTTCATCCTCTGTATCAAGAATTTCTAACTCTGTTAGAAAATTGAGGCGATCAATTTCATTAAATGACACCATATAAGACCTTGGTCGCGCGCATAAGTTCAAGGTTAACAAATCTATCTTTCATCATTCTATCTACTCGATATTTACCTGTTTGAATTTAAAAGCTAATATACGACGTTGTTAATATGTAAATCGTGATACAGATCGTTGCATATCTTTGGACAACTCAAGTAAGCCATCCGCATGTTGCGCACTCTGTTCTGCATTTTGTGCCGCACTGACAGCTAAATCCTGCACACGTGTGATACTTTGGTTAATTTCATTGGTTGCGGCCGTTTCTTCTTCGGTAGCAGCCGCGATTTGCGTATTCATATCTCGTGTTTCAGTCATCATTTCAGCAAGCTGATTGAGTTGTTGATGAGTATTCTTAACTAACTCCAAACTTTCTAAGGCATGATCACGATTACGCATCATACTGGCAACAGCCACTTTTGTGTGATTTTGCAGGGTGGACACGGTACTTTCAATCGTTTGCGTTGACTCATGTGTTCTTGCCGCTAGGTTTCTGACTTCGCCAGCAACAACAGCAAAGCCTCTTCCTTGTTCGCCAGCACGTGCCGATTCAATGGCAGCATTCAGCGCCAATAAATTCGTTTGCTCGGTAATATCACGAATCACTCTGACCACTTCACCTATGGAGTTTGATTCCTCTTCAAGAGATAAAATATCGTCCGCTGCTTGCTGTATTTCCTGCGTCTGTTGTTCAATCATGCGCAATAGCGAGTTCATTGTATCTTTAGATTCACTAACAGCTTGATGCGCTTGCTCGCTAGTAGCTAAGGTTTTTTGTGCATGCTGCGCCACTTCATTAACGGCAGCACTCATTTCAGTTATGGCTGCGGCGATTTGAGTCACTTCTGATTGTTGCGTGTTAGCGCCCTCAAATGTGACATCAGTGGATGATTCTAGCTCACGTCCTGCCTTTTCAATCTGCATTCCTTTTTCTGCGATACCCTTAACCAACGTTTGAATATTGTCTGCAAATTTATTAAAGCTCAGGGCCACTTTACCAATTTCATCTTCTCGTTTTACGTCAAGGCGGTGTGTTAAATCGCCTCGACCCTCTGCGATATCGGCTAAAGCATCGGCAATTTTACTGATCGGATGAGTAACCAAATGACGGGTTAAGAAAATAGCAACACCAACCATCACCACAACCAAAAGCACCATCGCCATTAGAAGTGAATCAGCCAGGTTGGTAGCGCCTCTGATATCTTGCCTTAAGACATCGGCGGGAATACCCGCCATATGCATCGCAAGGATTTGATTATCAGCGCTCGTAACTGGACGCATCACTGAAAACCATTGATCATCCAACGCTGACATCGCTTCTGATGTAGCCTGCAGGTTAACATCTTGTGAAAAACTGACAACCTCATCTGTAAACCAACGGTCATTGGCAAGAACCCAACCCTGATGTACTTGTGTATTATTTCGAGCTGGAGCACCACTGGGGAGACTATTAGTATTCAATAGCATTAAATAATGCACATTTTCCTGCGCAAAATCTCGACTGATACTACCGACACCCTGTGTCATTTCGATAACACCAACTAATTGGTCTTGAAAAACCACCGGAGCAAATGCACGGATCAGCACATTGCCATTCGGGTCTGCTTCAAAATTCGCTTGCGCTTGACGATCAACTCTTGCAACTCTAAAGCCACCGGCGTTCGTCTCTATCGGCCTTGTTCGTTGTGCACTTTCAAAAAGCGTTGATCCGTCAGGAAGATATAAATGCACGTGGATGCCTTGGTAGTTTGTATAGTTGCCATAGGATTGTCTTAGCTGACTGACAATCTCTTCAGCAGAATCACGGTTCCGACTCATCATCGCTAGACGCATATCAGGGTCGCTTGCCAGAGCAACAGCATTTGTGATGCCGACATCAAATTTGGTCTCAAATCTATTGTCTAGTGTTTGAAGCATTTCCACTGTTCTGCGATCAATCGCTTGCTGTTCGAGTCCAGATCGCACAGTGAATGCATAAATAGCTGCAATACTTAAACAGACTAAACCGACAATCAGTAACGATAATGTCATGCGGTAACTCAGGCTGACGGACTTCATTCCAGGGTCTCCAGTAAAGATTTCCTATTTATATTAGACGCTATCTATGTATTAGTTAAGCATCCTATGTGTTTTAAAACATTAGTTTGAGTCAACCCAGGCAATTGATAGCTAAAAACTATTGCTAAGGTATAAATAAAAAATTTAGTAAATAAGGCAAAGCTCATTTTTTTCAACTATCCTAACTGTGAACTTAAACACCTGCTTTACTTCAGGTGTATTTAAGCGAGTACGACATTAATAGGAGATGGATATGGATAACAACAACAGTGGTTCAATGGGCAAATGCCCTGTCATGCACGGTGCCAACTCTACTGCAAGCAAAACAACGATGAGCTGGTGGCCTAAGGCTTTGAACCTCAACATCCTTCATCAGCACGATCGTAAAACTAATCCCCTTGGTGAAGATTTCAACTATCGCGATGAAGTAAAGACATTAGATGTAGACGCGCTAAAAAAAGATTTAACCGACTTAATGACGGATAGCCAAGACTGGTGGCCTGCTGACTGGGGTCATTATGGTGGCTTAATGATCCGTATGGCATGGCACGCTGCCGGGACATACCGTGTCGCAGATGGTCGAGGTGGTGCGGGTACAGGCAACCAACGTTTTGCTCCCTTAAACTCGTGGCCAGACAATGCTAATCTTGATAAAGCAAGAAGATTGCTTTGGCCAATTAAACAAAAATACGGTAACAAACTCAGCTGGGCCGATTTGTTAATACTTGCCGGTAACGTCGCTTACGAATCTATGGGCTTCAAAACTTTTGGCTTCTCTTTCGGTCGTGAAGATATTTGGCATCCGGAAGAGGATATCTACTGGGGTGCAGAAGAAGAATGGTTGGCTCCAAGTGACACTGAGAATAGTCGTTATTCCGGTGATAGAGATTTAGAAAACCCTCTTGCAGCCGTCATGATGGGACTTATCTATGTCAACCCTGAAGGGGTTGATGGAAACCCTGATCCACTTAAAACTGCACAAGACGTACGCGAAACCTTTGAACGCATGGCGATGAATGACGAAGAAACCGTTGCTCTAACGGCAGGTGGTCATACGGTTGGTAAGTGTCACGGTAATGGTGATGCGGCGCTACTTGGAGCAGAACCAGAAGGCGCAGATATCGATGAGCAAGGTTTAGGCTGGAATAATAAAACCTCTCGTGGTGTTGGCAGAAATACCGTTACCAGTGGTATTGAAGGTGCATGGACGACTAACCCCACAAAATGGGATAACGGTTACTTCCATCTATTACTTAATTACGAGTGGGAACTGAAAAAGAGCCCAGCTGGTGCATGGCAGTGGGAGCCGATCAACATCAAAGAAGAGGACAAACCTGTTGATGTTGAAGATCTAACCACTCGCTATAACCCAATCATGACCGATGCCGATATGGCGATGAAGATGGATCCAGAGTATCGCAAAATCTCTGAGCGTTTCTACAATGATCCAGCATACTTTGATGAAGTCTTTGCACGTGCATGGTTCAAACTGACTCACCGTGATATGGGGCCTAAATCCCGTTATATCGGTCCTGAAGTGCCGCATGAAGATCTTATCTGGCAAGATCCGATTCCAGCAGGTAACAGCAATTACGATGTAGCAGCTGTGAAAGCCAAAGTTGAAGCCAGTGGCCTCAGTATCAGTGAAATGGTATCCACGGCCTGGGATAGTGCTCGCACCTTCCGAGGCTCGGACATGCGTGGTGGTGCCAATGGTGCTCGCATACGCTTGGCACCGCAAAAAGACTGGGAAGGTAACGAGCCCGCTCGTCTAAGTAAAGTTTTAGGTGTTCTGGAAAGCATTGCCGCCGAAACAGGAGCGAGCGTGGCCGATGTAATTGTTCTAGCCGGTAATGTCGGTGTTGAACAAGCAGCTAAAGCAGCTGGTTTCAACGTTAGTGTTCCTTTTGCACCCGGTCGTGGCGATGCCACGCAAGAGATGACGGATGTAGAGTCTTTCCAATACCTAGAGCCCGTTCATGACGGTTTCCGCAATTGGGTTAAGAAAGATTATGCTGTTAGCCCTGAAGAGCTCCTTCTAGATCGTGCACAACTCATGGGCTTAACCGGTCCTGAAATGACTGTACTCATTGGGGGTATGCGCGTACTGGGTACTAACTACGGCGGGTCGGCTCATGGTGTCTTTACAGACCGCGTTGGTCAATTAACCAATGACTTCTTTGTCAATCTCACTGACATGAAATTCACTTGGAAACCAACCGGCAAAAATAGCTATGACATTGTTGAGCGTAAAACAGGCGCCACTAAATACACTGCTACACGTGTAGATCTGGTGTTTGGTTCTAATTCGATTTTGAGATCTTATGCAGAAGTCTATGCACAAAACGACTCGAAAGAGAAATTTGTCAATGATTTTGTGGCCGCTTGGACCAAAGTCATGAATGCAGACCGTTTTGATCTGCAGGCATAACCGGTTAACGTTTAGTAGAAAGGATTCGTTCTCCTGCTGTTTGTCTAAACAGTCTACTAAACGTTAAAACAACTGGTGCCCAGCAATGTGATTGATTGTTGGGCACCATTTTTTGGTTTCTAATGTCTACTGATCATTATGTTTATGTCTAGTTTTGGCAAGTGAGGCTATTAGCGCTATGTCCAGTGCTGATCAGTTCTTGAAGATTATTCAGTGTTACCATCGCTATTTCTGTTAAGGCTTCTTGCGTAAAAAAACCTTGATGTCCAGTAATCAGTACATTGGGGAAAGTCATTAAACGAGAAAGATCATCATCCGTCATAATTTCGTCAGATAAATCTCTAAAGAAAAACTCACTTTCCTGCTCATAAACATCTAACGCCAGATACCCTAACTGACCCGACTTAAGCGCCATAATCGCCGCACGTGTATCAATTAACCCACCTCGACTCGTATTCACCAACATAACACCAGACTTCATTGATGCCAAAGCAGCGCCATTGATTAAATGATGGTTTTCAGGTGTTAATGGACAATGTAAAGTGATCACGTCTGATAAATGATACAAGGTATCTACCTCAACATACTCTCCACCCAGAGCCACAAACTCTTCATTGGGGTATGGGTCATAGGCTAACAACTGACATCCAAAGCCACTCAAAATTTTTGCTGTTGCTATTCCTATTTGTCCAGTGCCGATTATCCCAATACACTTCTGATGTAGGTTAAATCCTAAAAGTCCTTGTAGCTGAAAGTTACTTTCTCTGACCCGGTTATAAGCTCTATGCGTATGTCGGTTTAACGTTAGCATTAATGCCAACGTATGTTCTGCAACCGCTTCTGGCGAATAGGCCGGAACTCTGACCACTGGTAAGCCAAAGGCCTTTGCAGCTAACAAATCAACATTATTAAACCCAGCACAGCGTAAGGCGACCCATTTGACACCTTCATTCTTTAATGCCGCCAAACATGCCTCATCCAGCTTATCATTCACAAATACACATACGGCATCTGCTCCTTGAGCAAGCGAGGCGGTCTCTAGGTTGAGTGAGGCTTCTATAAATTTCAGTCTATAACCAAATTGATAGTTTGCTTGCTCGAAAAAGGTTTTGTCATAACTTTGTGCGCTGTAAAAAACGACCTGCATGGTTGGACTTACCTTGATAGATTCATGATAGTATTAAGCAAAGCATAGATGAAAAAAGAGGGACGATAAATGACAAGTACAGATAAGCCAAAAGCAAAGCGCCCCCGCAAAGCGAAAAGCAAAATTGACCCTATTGAAGCATTTACCGTTCTAAAAGCTGTGTCGGGTGCTCAACTGTCAACTGAAACCTCCACCGATGATATTTTAAAAAAAGAGAAAGCGAAGTCCGTAGATGCCGCTGCGGTTGTTAAAACACTCGATACCATTCTAGCGGGCGCATCTCCTGATGATGCAGATGCACTCAAATCTGCTCTATCACGCTGGCATGATCCCTCTCAAGATCAACAACAGATAGATAAAGATGAAGAGCTTGTCGATAATTGGCGTACCGCCGTGTACCCATACAAAAATCGACTATCACGTAAATCCTATGAAAAACAGAAATACCACCTCCAGGTAGAACTGTTAAAACTACAAGCCTGGATACGTGAAACGGGTCAAAAAGTGGTTATTCTTTTTGAAGGTCGTGATGCAGCCGGAAAAGGAGGCACCATTAAGCGCTTCATGGAGCACATTAACCCACGGGGTGCACGAGTCGTCGCGCTAGAAAAGCCAACCGATACTGAAAAAGGTCAATGGTATTTTCAACGCTATGTACAAAATTTACCTACTGCAGGTGAACTGGTGTTATTTGATCGCTCTTGGTACAACCGGGCTGGTGTTGAACGAGTCATGGGATTTTGTAGTGACCAAGAGTATGAGGATTTCTTACGCCAAGTCCCAGAATTTGAAAGACATTTAGTCAGCAGTGGTATCCACTTAATTAAATTCTGGTTCTCTGTCAGTCGTGAAGAGCAACACTCACGCTTTGAGGCTCGAAAAATTCACCCTCTTAAACAGTGGAAGCTTAGCCCAATCGATTTAGCCTCACTGGATAAATGGGATGCCTATACTGAAGCAAAAGAAGCGATGTTTTTCCACACAGATATGGCCGAAGCGCCTTGGACTGTGGTTAAGTCAGACTGTAAAAAACGAGCACGCTTAAATGCCATGCGTTATGTACTACACAAACTCGATTATACCGGCCGTGACCTTGAAACTATTGGTGGCATCGATCCATTGGTCGTGGGTAGAGCGAGTTTAATGTCTGATTGAAATAGCACCATAACGCATAGGGTAGCTTATCCTATGCGTTTAGAAGATTAATCGTATTTTCGGTATTTAAAAAAAGAGAAAATTATCCTGTATAATATTCTCTTTCCTTTTTGCATCTTAATGGGTCTATGAAACCGAACGACGACCATCAAATTTCAAACATATGTTTAGATGAAGTTTCTTTAATTCGTAACAACTTACCTGTTCTTGAATCAATATCCATTCAACTTACAGAACAACGTATTGGAATCATTGGACTAAACGGATCGGGTAAAAGCTCTTTCGTACGCTTGATTAACGGACTACTTCAACCCAATACTGGATCAATATCAGTCAATCAAAAAAATCCTTCGGTCGGCCCACAAAAGATGTCTACTGAAGTCGGGTTTATTTTTCAAAATCCGGATCATCAAATCATCTTTCCAACTGTGGAAGAGGAGCTATCTTTCGGATTAATCAATCAGGGCATCGCAAAAAAACAGGCCTTAATAAAGGCACGCAAGCTGTTAGATGATCACCATCGACTCGACTGGGCAGAGCGTGCCATTCACACACTTTCAGATGGCCAAAAGCAACTTATTTGCATTCTTGCAGTCGTGATTATGCAGCCTAAAGTATTGATTTTCGATGAACCTTTCTCTGCACTTGATCTTGTCACACGTTATCAACTGATGAATCTTATAGATCAGTTACCTCAACAAGTGATTATGATTAGCCATGAACTGGAAACCTTGATGAACTTTGACCGAGTCATCTGGCTCGCCGAAGGAAAGATATTTCGAGATGGACCACCCAGTGAACTGATTCCCGCGTTTATCGAATACGCCAAGGCTTTTCGGCAATGATCAGCCTATACCTCTCTCAAAGCAGTTGGATGCATCGGTTACCGGCTGGGGTTAAGTTACTACTGTTAATGATATCCAGTCTACTTCTTTACCCCATCACTCACTTAGCGCTGATGGGTGTATTGTTACTAGCCACGTTCTTACTATATCTATCAGTAGGCAAGCTCGCCATAAAACAACTGGTGCTTCTGAAACCGCTTTTACCCTTGTTTGGGTTGATTTTTCTGATGCAAATCTGGACGGTCGGAGTAGAGCCTGCCCTGTTGCTAGTCCTTAGGATGATCATCCTGATTTTACTCGCCAACCTGATTACCCTGACAACGCGCATGGACGATATGATGACAGCCTTGACGCCCGTCTTTATGCCACTTAAGTGGCTAGGTGTAAAGCCAGAGAGAATTGCCTTTGCTGTCACCCTGTTGATTCGATTTATCCCAGTACTCATGGGGAACATACAGCACCTTATGGAAGCTTGGCGTGCCCGTGGTGGGAAAAAACAGATCTGGAAGCTTGCCATACCGCTGACCATTCAATCAATACGCTTATCTGACCATGTTGCTGATGCTTTATCAGCTCGCGGTGGCGTTTCATCCCATTTAACCGAACACCCATCCTGTAATAAGGCTAACCTTGATGACACAAGATAAATCGCTGGTTCAAATCGCACTCTTTGCTGCATTAATTGCGGCCCTGGGGCTGATCCCTCCAATCCCTTTTGTGACCGGTATTCCTATTACCGTTCAAACCTTGGGCGTTATGTTAGCTGGACTCATATTGGGTCCATGGCGCGGTAGCTTATCCATGGCACTGTTTATTTTTGTGGTCGCACTTGGGGCACCATTACTGGCAGGTGGACGGGGTGGTTTAGGAGTTTTCATGGGTCCAACCGCTGGATTTGCGATAGGATTTCCGTTTGCGGCTTTTGCGACAGGCTATATGGTCATACAACTGAAAAAGCTCCACATTTTTCCAGCAAGCTTGTTAGCCTCGGTGTTTGGCGGTATCGTGGTACTGTATCTCTTTGGCATTACAGGGTTTAAGATTGTATCGGGAAGGGACTGGCTGGATGCAAGCTTAGTGATGGCCGTATTTATTCCTGGAGATCTAATTAAAGCATTCATCGCTGCCAGCGTCGTTCAAGCAGTCGCTAAAGGCTTGCCTGACGCCCTTCCGACAAGAAAAGGATAAACCATGGCTAACGACAACCCAAAGCTTCGTATTGAACAATACATTGGCATGAAAGTTAAACGTAAGCGTGTCGAACAGGGTTTAAAAATCATTGATGTAGCTCGTATCGCAAATTTAAGCCAAGGCATGGTCAGCAAAATCGAAAATGCACAGGTTTCAACCAGCCTAGATACGCTAGGAAGACTCTGTGATGCACTGGGTCTTACATTAGCCACCCTCTTTAGTGACTATGATCGGCCCGAAGGTAGCGCACAACTGGTTAAAGCGGGTGAAGGCATGGAGGTGGTTAGATTAGGAACTGAAAAGGGACACAGGTATGAACTACTCAGCTATCACCGAGGCAAGCGCAAAAGCTATGAACCTTTTTTAGTCATCATGGATGACGCTGCAGAGGTTTTTCCTACCTTTTCACACCCCGGGCAAGAGTTTCTATATATTCTGGAAGGCAAAATTCGCTACCGACATGGCAACCATATATACACCATGGAGCCCGGTGATAGTTTATCTTTTGATGCTGAAACCCCGCACGGTCCTGAGGAATTGGTTGAAGTTCCCATTCAGATGCTCTCAGTAATCAATTACGATGAAAGCACCGATTAATCACTCTCAATGTGAAAACAAAAAGTCTTGATAACCTGTACTACTTTGGCATAAGATTTAAATATAATAATAAGCTAATATTAGGAACAGATTATGAGACGTCCCGTTCGAATCGCGATTACTGGCGCCGCTGGCGCTATCAGCAACAGTCTACTTTTCCAAATTGCTGATGGCAGTATGCTGGGTAATGACCAACCCGTAATACTGCAGCTGATCGAGATGCCTGAGCGAATGGAAGCGCTGAGAGGCTTAGCTATGGAGCTTGAAGACTGCGCCTTCCCACTGCTTCATACCATCACGCTGCATGATAATATTGAAGATGGTGTCAATAATGCACATTATGCGCTGTTAATTGGAGCACGCCCTCGTGGACCTGGAATGGAACGTCGAGACTTACTCGAAGTGAATGCTGAAATATTCAGTCGCCAAGGCAAAGCCTTGAATGACTTCGCTAACAGAGATGTCAAAGTGTTGGTCGTGGGTAACCCTGCCAACACTAACGCATTAATCGCTAGCCGTAATGCGCCCAAACTTTCACCTTCTCAGTTTACCGCACTCACTCGCTTAGATCATAACCGTGCGAAAGGAATTTTAGCCAACCATACAGGCGCTAACCCAAGAGACATTGATGGCATTATCGTATGGGGAAATCACTCACCTACACAGTTTCCAGACTTGTATCATGCGACCGCACTTGGGCAACCCGTTATTGAACAGATAGACGAAAGCTGGTACCACCAAGAGTTCATCCCAAAAGTTCAAACGCGTGGCAGTCAAATTATTGATGCAAGAGGTGTTTCCAGTGCGGCATCAGCTGCACAAGCCATTATTCACCATATGCACGACTGGGCATTGGGTACACCTCAGGGCCAACTCGTTAGCATGGGCATCCTCAGTGACGGTAGCTATGGTATTGAAAAGGGGATTTTTTACTCTTTTCCGGTACGGTGTAATTATGGACGTTATCAAATAGTTAAAGGGCTCAGTTTAAATGAATTCAGCTTAAAAATGATGCGTCAAACGGAACAAGAACTGCTTGATGAGAAAGAAGCCGTTAACCACCTGCTACCTGAAGAAACTGAGGCATCGCACAACAACCTTTCGATCTGTTTACGGTCAGGGGTAACCCTTTATGCCGATGGCACAGGACCTGCTGAAAACAGCAAGTATCTCAACACCAACAGGGTATTATAAATACACAGTTAAAGATCAATACGCATGGACAGATCAATGGCTTTGCAGTGCTTAGTTAATGCGCCGATAGAGATATAATCCACTTCTGTCGATGCAAACCTAAGTAAGGTTTCGTCGGTAATATTGCCTGATGCTTCCAGCAGAGCCCGACCGGCGGTTAGCTTAACCGCCTCTTCCATCTGCTCTGGTGTAAAGTTATCCAGCATAATAATATCTGCACCCACATCCAACGCCTCACTCAGTTGCGTTAAGCTTTCCACTTCTACTTCAACCGGTTTGCTGGGGTGATTTGAACGGGCTGTTTTTACAGCATTGGCGATTCCACCACAGGCGATAATGTGATTTTCTTTAATTAAAAAAGCATCGTACAAGCCGATTCGATGATTAAAGCACCCTCCACATTGAACCGCATACTTTTGCGCCATACGTAAACCTGGAAGCGTTTTTCGTGTATCCAGTAGCTTGACTGATGTAGAGGACACTTGATGAGCATAGTGAGCGCTCAGGGTGGCGGTACCTGACAAGGTTTGCAAGAAGTTTAGTGCGGTTCGCTCTCCCGTTAGCAATGCTCTCGCGGGGCCTTTTAACCCTAACAGTTGGGTATTGGCATCTACATGTTCACCATCCTGCACTTTCCAATCTAACTGAACACGGGTATCTAATTGCCTAAATACCTCGTTCACCCACTCAACACCACAAATGACAGCGGGCTCACGTGTGATCACTCTGGCAGTCGCCTGATGATTTTCAGGAATCAGCTCTGCGGTAATATCTCCACTACCGACATCTTCAATCAGCGAAACAGTGACATTTTCTTGAATTACCGCTTGAAGTTCAGGGAGTGTAAGCATGAGAATAGTAGTTTCCGACCGTCAAATTGAATAAGTATCATTCTACCCAGCAGGAACCTAAGGTGACAACTTTAAACGTACCTCTAACGATAGAAAAGCATCGTTTGCGCCAGGCGCGACAAGTTGCATGCGATAATCATAACGAACGTACAGAGGGTGAAATTTCCTTACTGGTGATTCACAACATCAGCCTACCGGCCGGTGAGTTTGGTGGACCCTTTATCGAAGACCTGTTTTGTAACCGATTGGATGCTGATCAACACCCAAGTTTTGAAGCGATTGCATCCTTGCGCGTCTCTGCCCACCTGCTGATCCGGCGTGATGGTTCACTGGTGCAATTTGTTCCCTTTCATCGACGTGCTTGGCATGCTGGCGTCTCGCTTTATGAAGGTCGCGAGGCATGCAATGACTTTTCCATCGGCATAGAACTAGAAGGTTGCGATGACCAGCCATTTACCAACGCTCAATATACAAGCCTCACCGCAACGACTGTCGCCTTGATGTCACACTATCCCGACATTACACCGAGTCGTATTGTTGGCCACTGTGATATCGCACCCGACCGTAAAACCGATCCGGGCCCCTATTTCGACTGGCAAAGATATCGACAAGCATTAACCTTCTCTATTGAGGGTGGCCATGCAACGCGTTAATACAGCGACGCTTCACTGGAAAGAAAACACACCCGTTTCCGACCTTTTTGACGATGTCTATTTTAATATCGCGGGTGGAACAGATGAAACACAACATGTTTTTATTGAAGGTAATCAACTGAACCAACGCTTTAAAAAAACGTCATCACAGCAAGGTTTCGTTATAGCAGAAACAGGCTTCGGCACAGGGCTTAACTTTTTAGTGACTCGTAAAAGTTGGTTAACACATGCATCGCCAGAGGCCAGATTACACTTTATCAGTATTGAAAAATTTCCACTTAATTTAGCCGACATTCAACAAGCCTGGCACGCATGGCCTGACTTAACAGACTGTCTAAGTGAGTTAATTGCTCAATACCCTCCCCCACTTAGCGGATTTCACCACCTAAGTTTTGACCAAGGACGTATTCAACTAACGTTGATCTATGGTGATCTCATGGAGATGCTTCCTCAGCTTGACGCCTCAGTAGACGCTTGGTTTTTAGATGGATTTGCTCCTTCAAAGAATCCCCAGATGTGGCAACCCATCTTGTATCAAAATATGGCCCGTTTAAGTCATGCAGAGACCACTTTTGCAACCTTTACAGTAGCGCGCCAAGTCCGCGATGGTCTAAGTGAGGTGGGGTTTGCTTGGACCAAGCGTCCCGGCTTTGGTCGCAAAAGAGAAATGTTGACGGGTGTATATCAAGCGGGTCAGAGAAGGCATATCAACTCACCTCAATCTGATTTACCCATTCTGGTCATAGGTGCTGGATTGGCGGGCGCTTCAACCGCTAGAGCCCTAGCAGAGCAAGGATATGAAGTCTGTGTACTCGAAGCGCAAAAAGCCGCCGCGATGGAAGGTTCAGGCAATCCTCAAGGTGCACTCTATGCTAAATTAGCCGTACAAGCTTCCCCAGCAACCTCTCTGCATCTTCATGGTTTGCTTTACAGCGTTAATCAGATTAAACGCTTGCCAGACATGAACCCACCGCTAGCGTCATTATGCGGGGTGCTACAGTTAGCAACGGATGAAAAAGAACAACAGAGACAGCGGCAACTTTCTGCGTCCGCTCTTTATCCACCCTCCCTAGTAAAGGCAGTTGATGCAGAAGAGGCCAGTCTGATTCTTGGGGCAACCACCCCCTATTCAGGTCTATTTTTTCCACAAGCCGGTTGGGTTGCACCTGCAGATATGTGTCGCTATTTACTGGACCACCCAAGAATAACCTGCCATTTCGATCAAAC
Source organism: Nitrincola sp. (assembly GCA_007125745.1). Classification (GTDB taxonomy): domain Bacteria; phylum Pseudomonadota; class Gammaproteobacteria; order Pseudomonadales; family Balneatricaceae; genus Nitrincola. The sequence goes on along the minus strand of SLCQ01000245.1, from coordinate 872 downwards.
TGTCGTTTCCATTGAATTGGAAGACGATGTTTGGCATACCGTCAGCCAGTCTAAGCATTATTATGCTCAGCAGGTGGTTGTCTGTACCGCATCCGATGCCAAAAAAATTCGGCAATTACAGCATTTGCCAATCAAACCGATTCGAGGACAAACCAGTCAAGTAGCGGCTACGCCGCTTTTACCCCGTTTAAAAACAGTGGTTTGCGGAGATGGTTATATTTCTCCCTCAAGGGAGCAAAGCTACTGTTTTGGTGCTACCTTTGATCTTCACGCACTTGGGCGCGAATGCCGCGATATTGATCACCAAAAAAATCTGCAGATGCTATGCAAGGCGGTACCTGAATTTAGAGCTATCACACTGGATCAATGTTCTGGTCGAACGGGCTACCGATGTAGCACTGCCGATTACTTACCTATTGTGGGACAAGTGGCTCATGTTAATGACACTCTTCACGCGTTTGCTAGTCTTCGACAGGATGCCAACTCCTGCCATAACAAGAAGATTCCACGCTTAAAAGGTTTGTATATTAATGTCGGCCATGGATCTAAAGGCTTAATCACTTGTCCAATCAGTGGTGAGTTAATCACAGCCATGATATCAGGTAGCCCAATGCCTTTACCCAACACCTTGTTGAAACGTCTTGACCCAGCTAGATTTCTGCTTAGAGACCTAGCCAGACGTCGTATTTAATGCTTTTCCGCAAAATGACGATATACTCATAGGTATAGGGGGAGTTATTAAACTATGTCACTGATAATTATTGATCAAGGCAACCGCATTCAAACACCCGTGAAAACGCTGTTTAAATCACGCAGTGTTGATGCAACCGCTTCGAGTAAGGGATCTTCATCTTTACCGGGCTCTGAAGATA
>SLCQ01000227.1 GCA_007125745.1 Nitrincola sp. | reverse complement strand
GTGGGGATAAACACTGCTATTTTTTCACAATCGGGTGGCTCTCATGGTATTGGTTTTGCTATCCCGTCTATTACCGCTCGCCAAGTGATGCAAGATTTGATTGAACATGGTCGTGTCATTCGAGGTTGGCTAGGGATTGAAGTGCAAGAGCTTACACCCTCACTTGCTGAGTCATTTAACCTAGAATCTAAGACTGGAGTCATCATTTCGGGAGTGGTTAGAAATGGACCTGCTCATCAATCAGGCCTGCAACCGGGTGATATAATTTTAGCTATGAACAGCCAAACAATTACAACCGGTAGAGACTTAATGCGCCGTATTGCGAGAACTAAACCTGGCGATTCAGTCAGGTTCGAGGTACTCCGTAATGAGCGAAAGCTCTCTATCGTTGCTGAGATGTCAGAAAGAACTCAGCCTGTTCGTTAAGTCACCAACAGGCATGAGTCTTATTCACGATTATTAATCCTTCAGAATTCGATACTCGGCTGAACGAGCATGCGCTGTTAAACATTCGCCACGCGCAAGCACAGATGCCACCTTACCCATCTCAGAGGCACCCTCTTCTGAAAACATAATGATGGATGAGCGCTTTTGGAAATCATACACACCCAAGGGTGATGAAAAGCGCGCCGTACCAGACGTTGGCAACACATGGTTCGGGCCTGCACAATAATCACCCAGGGATTCAGCCGTATAGCGACCCATAAAAATCGCACCCGCATGGCGAATACTCGGCAATAGCGCTTCAGGATCTGCTACGGAAAGCTCCAAATGCTCAGGTGCAATACGATTGCTCAATTCACATGCAGCCTGCAAATCGGCAACCTGAATCAAAATAGCACGCTCTTTAAGTGACGTGCGAATAATGTCTTCACGCTCCATTGTAGGCAGGAGCTTTTCAATGCTTGATTGCACTTGATCAATATACTGAGCATCTGGACAGATCAGTATTGATTGCGCATCTTCATCGTGCTCTGCTTGTGAAAACAGATCCATAGCAATCCAATCAGGATCTGTTTTGCCATCACAAATCACCAGTATCTCTGACGGCCCGGCAATCATATCTATCCCGACTGCACCAAACACAGCCCGCTTTGCGGTAGCCACAAAAATATTACCCGGCCCCACTATTTTATCTACTCGAGGGACAGTTTCTGTGCCATACGCCAAGGCAGCGACAGCTTGGGCGCCTCCTAAGGTAAACACCTTATCAACACCCGATAGCGCAGCTGCAGCCAAGACCAACTCGTTAACTACACCATCAGGCGTGGGTACGACCATGATAATTTCGTTAACGCCAGCAACTTTGGCCGGTATCGCATTCATCAACACAGAGGATGGATAAGCTGCTTTGCCGCCCGGTACATAAATACCAACACGATCCATCGGAGTCACTTTTTGCCCTAGCACGGTTCCATCTGCTTCCGTATAGCGCCAGGAATCACTTTTTTGCCTTTCATGGTAGTCAGCGATGCGTTGTGCTGCTACCTCCAGCGCTACACGTTGCTCTTCGGGCAGGTTCTGCAAAGCTTTATGCAAGCGCGCCTGATCCATCTCAAGCTCAGCCATACTGATTGCAGACATCCGGTCAAAACGATTGGTGTACTCAACAAGTGCAGCATCACCTTTGGCACGCACATTACTGATTACATCATCTACAATCTGGTTGACTTGTTTATCTGAAACACTTTCCCAGGCTAATAATGCATCCAACTTTGCATCAAAGTCGGCTTGGCCTTCCACCAAGCGAGTGATTTCTATTGTCATCTTAAACCTCGCGTTTGGCCACAACAGCAGCCTGCATTTTCTCTAGTATGGGTTGAATCATTTCAAATTTCATTTTCATAGACGGTTGACCCACAACCAATCTAGAGCTGATATGAGCAATATGTTCTAGCGGTTCCAAACCATTCGCTCTCAAAGTGTTGCCGGTATCAACGATATCAACGATTCGATCTGCCAGACCCATTATCGGGGCTAGTTCCATCGCACCATAAAGTTTAATGATATCTACTTGCATACCTAAACGCGCATAATAGTCACGCGTTATATTCACAAACTTACTGGCTACTCTCAGTCTGCCTTCAACAGGTTGTGCACCTTTCATGCCCGCAACCATCAATTTACAGCGCGAAATTTCTAGATCCAAAGGCTCATATAAGCCTTGGCCACCATGCTCCATTAAAACATCCTTACCCGCCACACCCATATCAGCACCGCCGTACTCAACGTAGGTTGGAACATCCGTAGCCCGTATGACTAGCAATTTGATATTGTCATGATTCGTATCAAAAATCAGTTTACGGCTACTGAAAATATCTTCAGCTGGGTGAATATCTGCTGCCGCTAGTAATGGCAAGGTTTCAGTCAAAATACGTCCTTTAGACAACGCGATCGTCAAGTGGGGCGTATTCATAGGGTTACCTCTTTACCTGAAACACGTTTTATTTTTGCTCCTAAGGATTGGAACTTTTCTTCAATGCACTCGTAGCCACGATCAATATGGTAAATACGATCAATCAGTGTTTCGCCATCTGCAACCAAGGCTGCAATGACCAAGCTCGCAGATGCGCGTAGATCGGTCGCCATCACTGGCGCACCTTTTAATCTAGCCACACCTTCAACCACTGCGGTGTTACCATCAATGGTGATATCAGCTCCCATTCTGCGCATCTCTTGCATGTGCATAAAACGGTTTTCAAAAATAGTTTCTTTGATAATACCTACACCTATCGCAACTGAATTCAAAGCCGCAAACTGTGCCTGCATATCTGTTGGAAAAGCTGGATAAGGTGCTGTTGTAATATCCACCGCTTTGGGGCGTCGACCCTGCATGTTAAGTTCTATCCAATCTTCACCTAAATTGATATCCGCGCCTGCTTCTTTCAATTTTTTCAAGACAAAGTCCAGAGTATCTGGTCGTGTATTTCGCGTAATGACATGTCCACCTGTAGCCGCTGCCGCGACTAAAAATGTTCCGGTTTCTATACGATCAGCCATGACCGGATAACGACAATTTTTCAGTGATGCAACGCCCTGAATAGTGATCATATCCGTCCCTGCGCCGCGAACATCAGCACCCATTGCATTGAGACAATTGGCTAAATCCACAATTTCAGGTTCACGCGCTGCATTTTCAATGATCGTTTCGCCGTCAGCCAAGGCCGCTGCCATCATGATGTTTTCAGTTCCTGTCACAGTGACAGTATCAAAAAACACCTTGCCTCCGGTTAGTCTGCCATCGCAGGTAGCGCGTATATAGCCTTGATCTACTTCGATAGTCGCTCCTAAGGCTTCCAAACCTTTGAGATGTAAGTCCACAGGACGACTTCCAATCGCACAACCGCCTGGTAGAGAGACCTCCGCTTCTCCAAATCTGGCTAACAAAGGCCCCAAAACCAAGATAGATGCACGCATCGTTTTCACCAGATCATACGGCGCTACCACGGAGTTAATCTGGGTTGCATCGATTTCCACACACATGGCTTCATGCAGTGTCACATCCACACCCAAACGTCTCATCAGCTCCAGCATGGTGGTGATATCATGCAGATGTGGCAGGTTAGAGATGGTAACAGGTTCTGAAGCGAGCAAAGTTGACGCTAAAATCGGCAAGGCAGCATTTTTAGCACCGGAAATCCACACGTCACCTTTTAGGCACGCACCACCTTGTATCAATAACTTATCCATTTATCTATCCATTTTGACAGAGATCAGCTCAACGAAGCCCACTGTTCAGGTGTGTAGGTTTTAATAGTGAGTGCATGAATAGCGCCACTGGCGATCTGCTCATTTAAGCACCCATAAACCATTTGTTGTTTCTTAACTGGAGAAAGACCAGCAAATGCAGGACTGATCACCGTCACTTCAAAATTACAGCCTTCGCCAGCGGTTACCACTTGACTGTCAGAGATTTGGCTTTCAATAATGTGCTGTACTTCTTCTGCCCGCATAAATGCTCCGAGAAATTCTTGTCAGTAAAAAAGGGGGTATTTTAGCGCAAAAAAGGCTGTTGAGCGACGAAACCCAACAGCCTTTTCAAGTGATGTTAATGCAACTGCTCTTCTACACCCACAACTTTTGCAATAGAAAGCAGATCCTGTGGCAGGTTAATCACTTCTAATGATACTGATCGTGTTTCAGCACAACGCAAGCAACATAACCACAAAGAGAGTGCTGAACTATCTACTCGCCCAACTCCAGCAAAATCTATCCGACACTTTCCAGTAACGTTTTTTAGCTCTTTGAGTAACTGATTACGTTTTTGAACTACGGTGGAAAACAGCACATCGCCCGTCAGGGTTAAATCCACTGTTGCTTCTTCACCCTTCGACATCTTCTACAACCTCAGCGACCGTTTGAGCAACGCGCTCTTCCCAGCCATCAATGACACCTGAGACACTTCTGGCACGCTGGTACATGTCCGCGAACTGGTTCTGAAAAGTAAGACGGATATTAATGCCTTCAACAGCGACATTGACCAGCTTCCACTCATTATCAATGTTAC
>SLCQ01000063.1 GCA_007125745.1 Nitrincola sp. | reverse complement strand
TGTTAGCGCGGCCAGAAGGTAAATAACCAATACGCTTAGTTGCATGGTCTATCCTGTAAAATTCCAATCGTTTTATGCTCTCAGGTTTGAGACTCAGAGCAATGAATTAGTGAATACTCAAGGACATTCTACATAAGTAGAAAGTTCCGTAAAGACTTTTCGAAACGTAAATATGTTTCGTAAAAAACGGGTTTGTCGCTGATAAATATGCCAGAGCCGTTTCAGGGTGGCATTCTTGTCGTCGAGTTGCTAGGGTAGAAATAGGCGTTTCATGCCGTAAAAAAAACCAAATAGAACGGAGCACCTTTCACTATGAGTGAACATGACCCGAAAGATCCTATGATCCCTGACGGTGAGGTCAATCCCATCGATACGGATTACCAAATAGGACAAGATAATGTCGAATTACAAATAGGCCCTTTTGGTCTAGACATACATAACCGCGTATTTTTGATTTCAGGTTTAAGTGTTGTTGCCTTTGTCGTCTTAACACTTGCGTTTCAAGCTCATCTAGAACCTATTTTTACTGATTTAAGAAACTGGCTGACTGGAAACCTAGACTGGTTTTTTATCAGTGCCGGTAATATTTTTGTTCTTCTGTGCTTATTCTTGATTGTCTCCCCTCTGGGAAAAGTGCGTTTAGGGGGAACAGAAGCTACGCCTGACTTCAGTTATTTAGGCTGGTTTTCGATGCTTTTTGCCGCCGGTATGGGTATCGGGCTGATGTTCTTTGGGGTGTCTGAGCCTCTTTCTCACTTTGCATCATCAATGGGAGGTGTTGCTGGTGAGCCAGGTGCACGAACCGACTGGGCACCGCTAGGGGCAGCAGCCGGAGATCCACAAGCGGCAGAGCGTTTAGCCATGGCAGCAACCATCTACCACTGGGCGTTGCACCCTTGGGCTATTTATGCGGTTTTGGCACTTGGCTTGGCACTGTTTTCCTTCAATAAAGGCTTACCTTTGACGGTACGTTCTGTCTTTTACCCTATCCTGGGAGAGCGTGTCTGGGGGTGGCCCGGTCATATTATTGATATCTTGGCGGTATTTGCTACCTTGTTTGGTTTGGCTACCTCGTTAGGCTTTGGCGCGTCTCAGGCTGCGGCAGGTTTAAGTTACCTGTTCGGTTTTTCTGAAGGCGTCACTATGCAAGTGTTGCTCATATTTGCGATTACCTTAATCGCTCTAGTGTCTGTTATTGCAGGCTTGGAAGCCGGTGTTAAGCGACTATCACAGATCAATATGACGCTGGCAGTTTTATTGATGCTGTTTGTGATTGTGGTGGGCCCAACTTTAGCGATCTTGACGGGCTTTTTTGCAAATCTAGCAGCCTATTTCCAAAATTTACCAGCACTGGCTAATCCGGTGGGCCGTGAAGACAGTAACTTTGCTTCTGGCTGGACAGCCTTCTATTGGGCTTGGTGGATCTCCTGGTCACCATTTGTCGGGATGTTTATTGCGCGTGTCTCTAGAGGGCGTACAGTTCGTGAGTTTATGATTTCAGTCTTACTGATTCCATCGGCCGCTTGTGTACTCTGGATGACGGTGTTTGGTGGTACGGCCATCAGTCAATTTGTGGGTGGCTATACAGCAGCTGCAGATGCGGCGTTGCCTTTGCAACTCTTCGCTATGTTGGATGTGCTTCCGCTTGCACAAATCACCTCATTTATCGCGATCATATTGGTAGTGGTGTTCTTTGTAACTTCGTCTGACTCAGGTTCATTGGTCATCGATACGATTGCTGCAGGCGGTAAAGTGAACGCGCCAACACCTCAGCGCGTGTTTTGGTGTACCTTTGAAGGGTTAATTGCCGTAGCCTTATTGTTGGGTGGTGGTTTGGCTGCATTGCAAGCCATGTCAGTCTCAACAGGATTACCTTTTACCCTTGTACTCTTGGCTTCGTGTTATGCTTTGCTAAAAGGTTTGGCGAGTGAGCCCAAGGTATAAGCAACACCTGTTAATAGGTAAATAACAAAAAGCCTGCTTCAGTCATTGCTGTTGCAGGCTTTTTTAACGTTTAATCGTCCATCGATTTAGAGGTCTTATGCAAATAGAGCCAGTGGAAGTGCTTGACTTTTTGAGACGTTATCCGCCCTTTAGTTGTTTGCCTGAAGAGGTTTTAGGGCAGGTGGTTTCTGAAATTGAAGTAGGTTACTTCAAAGCGGACACGCAAATCCTTGAACTAGGGCAACAGGTGAATGCTCTTCATGTGATTCGTTCAGGTGCTGTGGATATTCATCGTCGTAATGGCGAGCTATACAATAAATTGACTGAAGGTGGTTTTTTTGGTGAATTTGGCTTGCTTCGGGATGGAAAAATACGTTTTCCGGCAAAAGCGATTGAAGACACATTGCTCTATTTTGTTCCAAGCGCCCTGTTTCATCGGCTTTTTGACGAGTATGAGGAGTTTGCCGATGCCGTTGAAATTGAGGATAGAACGCGATTGAGACAAGCCGTTGCTCGCAAAGAGGACGCTAATGAGCTAATGACCTCTAAAGTAACTTCGCTGATCAGTCGGGAATTGGTGTCTATTTGTACGGATGCTACGGTTCATGATGCGGCGACCTGTATGACTGAGGCATCTATTTCTTCATTGTTAATTGTTTACCCTCCAGAGCATCCTAAGAAAGACTATATCGCAGGTATCATTACTGACCGTGATTTGCGTACTAGAGTTGTGGCAGAGCAACTTCCTTACTCAACACCTGTGACCGATATTATGACCGAAGAACTGATCACGATTGAGTCTAACCAATTCGTGTTTGAAGCAATGCTGGCCATGTTGCGTCATAATTTGCATCATCTTCCCGTCATACACAAAGAAAAGCCCATAGGTGTTATCGCCATCTCGGATATTATTCGCTATGAATCACAGAACAGTTTGTTTGTTGTCAGTAATATTTTCCGACAAACAACAGTGGATGACCTGGCAGCATTAGTGACAGATGTGCGAGCGAGTTTTGTTCGAATGGTAAACGAAGATGCAAACTCGCGCATGATTGGCAGTGCAATGGCGGTCATTGGGCGAAGTTTTAAACAGCGTCTACTCGAACTTGGCGAGGAGCAACTTGGCCCACCACCTGTACCTTACTGTTTTCTTGCATTAGGGTCGATGGCGCGAGATGAAATGCTGATCGTTACGGATCAAGATAATGCCATGATTTTGGATGATGCTTTCGATCCTAAACTTCATGATGACTATTTTAAAGCTTTGGCTCAGTTTGTTAGTGATGGGTTAGATGCCTGTGGTTACACATATTGTACCGGAAAAATTATGGCAACCAATCCACAGTGGCGTCAGCCACGCAAGGTTTGGCAAGGCTATTTTGATCAATGGATCGATAATCCCTCACCTGAGGGCTTATTACACAGTTCTATCTTCTTTGACCTTGAAGGAGTCTGGGGGCAGACAGAGTGGGCAGAACAACTTAATAAACATATTGTTAAAAAGGCGCGCCAAAGTAAGCGCTTTCTAGCATGCATGTCACGTAATGCGTTAAATCGAACGCCTCCCTTAGGCTTTTTTAAAGACTTCGTAATGGAGCAAGATGGGCGTCAAAACAACACGATCAACATGAAACGCCGTGGAACAGCACCCTTGGCGGATCTTGTTCGTGTACATTCACTTGCCATAGGATCGACAGAGCGTAACTCTTTTTTAAGGCTGAATGATATCATCGAAGCAGATATTTTACCGAGAGGGCGCGGCCAAGATCTTCGGGATGCGCTAGAACTTATTTCGATGGTTCGTATTCGTCATCAAGCCCTTTCGCTGGAAAAAAATGAAACACCAGATAACAGTATAGCTCCTGAGGACCTGTCTGAATTTGAACGTAAAAACTTAAAAGATGCGTTTCAGATTTTAAGTAATGCACAAAAATTTATGAAGTTCCGCTATCAAGGTGCTCGATAAGTATGTTTTATTTAGGTACAGCAAAAAAAGCATCCAAAGAGATGCAGGTTGACTGGTCAGCAGTTTACCAACAACGTTTAGAGCAAACTAAAGACGAGCGCTTAAGGTCTTTTTATGAAGCGGGTGTGGTATCACCGGATACACCTATTAGTCAGGTGTCTTTTGTGGCTGTGGATTTCGAGACAACAGGTTTTGATCCCCAAAAAGATGGCATTGTCAGTATTGGGCTGGTTCCGTTTAATCTTCAGCGAATTCAGTGCCAAGGTGCCAAGCATTGGATCGTCCGACCTAGAACAGTTTTGGCAGAAGACTCTGTTGTTATTCATGGGATTACACACTCAGATATTAAAAGCGCACCTGATTTTATGCGAGTGTTAGAGCACCTGCTGAAAGCCTTAGAAGGAAAGATTGTCGTTGTTCATCATCGGGGTATCGAGCGTCCTTTTTTGGATGTAGCACTGCAAAAACGCATCAATGAGGGTATCTTGTTTCCTGTGGTTGATACGATGGAATTAGAGGCACGAGTACATCGCAACAAGCCGTTGAGTATCTGGCAACGCTTTCGTGGTCATAGCCTTCCTTCAATACGTCTGGTCGATAGCCGTGAACGATATAACTTGCCTTATTATCGGCAACATAATGCACTGACAGATGCATTGGCTACCGCTGAACTCTTTTTAGCCCAAGTAAGTTACCGTTTTTCAAAAGATACGCCAATTCAAGAGTTGTGGAAGTAATTAGTTTTAAGGGTCTACTTTAACAACAGAGCGAAAGCTTCGTCCTTGAGATACGGCGATTCCACCCAGAATCAGCGCTAATGCTACCCAGTGAGTCCAAGTTAGGGTTTCATTCATAAAGGTAACGCCTAAAATCATTGCCCAGATGGGGATTAAGTAGTTAATTAAAGAGACAAAGCTTGGGCCTGCCAAATTGATCAGAGTCATGTAGATGACAGTGCCTATGCCAGTACATATAAAACCCAGCAGTAAAATGGCAATCCAGGTTGCTTGAGAGAAACTGGCAAGGTTACTCAATCCAGGTAAACCTTGTAGATTTTGATGATGGCTAAAGCCTGAGGTGAATGCGGCTAGAGGCCAAAGCATCACAGCCGATATCATGAGCACGACTGCAGCTGTGCTCCAGGAATCGCTCTTCGGCTTGCGCCGGGTAATGATGCTATTCGCACCATAGCAAATAGCGGCAAACAGTACCGCTAATTGTGCCCAAAACGCTTCACCACTCAGCTGTAGAGCACTTAAAGCACTGGGGCCAATTAATACTAAAATGCCTAAAAAACCGATACAGAATCCAGTTAACTTGTGTTTGTTCAGCGGTTCTTCGGCAATAAAGAAGTGTGCCAGAATGATCGTGACCAATGGCATTACCGCCATCAAAATCCCCGCTAACGCACTGTCTATTCGCTGTTGCCCCCAACTAATCAGCGTAAAGGGAAGTGCATTGCCGATCAGTGCGATAGATAGCATAAATAGCCACAAACGGGTCCCTTTAGGTAATGAGCGCCTGAATATTAATGCCAAAGGAAACAGAAGTAGACATGCAAACAGGTTGCGCAAAAAAACCACAGACGCAGGGCTCAGCTCTCGAATAACCAGACTCGTAAGCGCAAATGAACTTCCCCAAATGATGGCAAGCGTAAATAGTAAAAGCCACTGTATCAGTGGGCGTTGTGTCATGGGGGCTTCTCCGACAAAAGTGCGCTATAAGGATTGCTTGTCAATATGCTGAGTTAACAGCTAAGCTGAATAGAAAATAATTCAGGTATAATATAAGGATGCCTGCTATGAAGCTATACGGTTCTACTACATCCCCTTATGTGCGTCGTTTACGAGTTTGGCTTGAAGATGTGCCTCATCAATTTGTTAATATTAATATCTTCAATGAAGAGGATCGAGCCACACTTAAAAGTATCAATCCTGCCTTGAAGATACCTATGTTGGTGGATGATTGGCAAGCTGTGTTTGATTCAAGGGTTATTTTTAATTACCTCAATCACAAGTTCGAAAAAGAGGTCACCACCATTGATGATGAGAATGCCATTACTTTAATTAATGCAGCCAATGACTCTTTTGTAGAATTATTGCTGTTGTCACGTTCTGGTATTGATGTGAAGCAGGATCTCTTGTTTTTTAATCTACAGCGAGAACGCATTGACTCAACACTCACTGATCTTGAAGAGCAACTTAAATTAGGCGCATTTCAATATTGGCACTTTCCCGCCATCTGTCTTTATTGCTTAATCGATTGGGTCTTGTTTCGACGTTTGCATGACTTCGCCAAGTACCCCGAAATTCAAGCCTTTCATGAGCATCATCAGTCTCAGAAAATACTGCAAGCAACGGACCCTCGTATTTAATCTACCTGTTCCATACAGCATGCAAGCCTTTAGTACAGGGCTTGCCGGGTTGCTTGAAGAACCGATTTTCGTAATGCTTCCATGACTGGGCTCTCCATCTGCCAATAGTGCCAATAAAGAGGTACATCAAGATGATAGCCTGGTACCAAATCAACTAAAGTACCCTGCTCAAGCTGATGCTTAACCTGTAGTTCGGGTATCATTCCATAACCGAGCCCCGCGATTGCCGCACGTATAAAACCTTCTGATGACGGAAGATGATGGGTATAAATGGGCTCACTACCAGCGACTTCAGCCATAAACTGATGCTGTAATCGATCATCTCGACTGTAGACCAGGCAGGGTGCGAGTTTAAGCTCTTCTGTTTTGGCACTCTGAAGTTGAAAGCGTTCCACAAAGTTAGGGCTAGCCAGAGCACGATAGCGCATCACCCCCAGTGCTTCTACCACGCCACCATTAACGGCCTCATTACTTGCACATAAGCATGCCATCACTTCACCTTGTTTCATTCGTCGGAGTCCAACAGCTTGGTCCTCTACCGATATCTCAAAACGCACTAGCGGATAGTCGGCAAGCACTAAAGCGTTAGGAAGCCAAGTGTCTAAGGAGTCCGCATTGACTGTCATGCGAATGATTAAGTCGTCTGGGTGAGCGGATAACTCAAGACCTGCTTCCAACTGTCTCACTTGTTGAAGATGGTTGTGGAGTCGTTGCCCCAAAGGAGTTGCTTTAGGTGGAATACTTCGAATCAGCACAGGTTGCCCTAGCTGTTGCTCTAACTGCTTAATACGCTGGCTAACAGCAGATTGTGTCAGGTGTAAGGTGTGAGCCGCTCGTTCAAATCCACCCTGTTCCAGTACAGCCGCCATCGCTTGAAGAAGTCGATAGTCTATCATAAGAAATACTAATAATAGGTTAAAATAATTCGTTGGATTAATAATAGGGTGTTTCGCTAAGCTTGCCAAGCGTATTTATTCTAATCTTTGCTTGGAGTTTTATCATGACGGCGTTTATGACAGGCTTTGTGGTCGCGTTAGGATTGATTGTTGCCATTGGGGCTCAAAATGCTTGGGTGTTAAGTCAGTCTATGAGAGGGCAACATCGTGCCGTGATAGCGATTGTCTGTATAATTTGTGATTCGGCCCTTATTACACTTGGTGTTTACTTTGTGCATCATATACGTGAGTGGTTGCCTCCTTTGGTGCCTGCATTAACATGGGGAGGCGTAGCTTTATTACTCTGGCTAGCTTGGAAAGCCGCTCAACGAGCTATCAAGGGCAGTAGTGGTTTGAAACCAGATCGACAAGTGAGTATTCAGAGTGCTTGGCAAATTGGCCTAACTGCTTTAGCAATTACATTGCTAAACCCTCATGTATATCTTGATACTATTGTGTTGATTGGAAGTGTAGGTTCATCACAGGCTAATAAACTAGCCTTCGTAATTGGGGCTTGTTTAGCATCATTGGTTTGGTTCACACTGCTAACTGGTTTTGCACCAAAGCTGGCAATGATTTTGCGATCACCCAAGCACTGGCGGATTTTTGATGGTGGAATGGCGGCACTTTTGACCTTTGTGGCACTCTCACTGATACCTTTAAGTGGATAAAAGCAATTTACTTATGTTTAAACGTTATCAAGCATTACCCCGTTGGTCACGCTGGACGATTGAAATCATGATTGTTGTGATCGTTTTTTTGACGATAAGGGCATATCAATCGCCTGATATTGAACGGGGTTCTGCACCCGGTTTTTCTGGAGTGACTTTGGACGGGCAAGCTGTTTCATTAGCCTCATTCGAGGGGAAACCTTTACTTATGGTCATTTGGGCTGAGTGGTGTCGTATCTGCCGAATAGAGTTACCGATGATTCAACCCCTAGCGCAAGATCATCAGGTGCTAACGGTTGCGATTCAATCGGGCAATGATGAAGATGTTACACGCTTCCTGGAACAGCAAGGTTTAACGCAATTACCTGTATTAAATGATCCTCATGGCGAGTTGGCTTCTGCATTCGGCGTTCGGGGTGTTCCGGTGATGTATATCATAGACTCTCAAGGAGATATCCGCTTTACGGAAGTCGGTTTAACCAGTGGTTGGGGATTAAAAGCACGCTTGTGGTGGGCAGGAAGATAACATGCGATGTATAGATACAGTCATTATTGGTGCGGGTGCGGCTGGTTTGATGTGTGCGGCTACTGCTGGCCAGCGAGGTAGACAAGTATTAGTTGTTGACCATGCTAATAAAGTGGGCAAAAAGATTCTCATGTCAGGTGGAGGGCGTTGTAATTTTACCAATCAGGTTGTGGAGCCTAAGCATTACCTTTCAGGAAATCCGCATTTTTGTATTTCCGCATTACGTCGCTATAGCCAACATGACTTTATCGAATTAGTACAGCGTTATCAGCTGGCCTATCATGAGAAAACCTTGGGGCAACTCTTCTGTGACAATCGTGCAAAAGATCTATTGAATATTCTTTTAGCCGAATGTGATCTTGGGGGTGTAGAGATACAAACTCGCTGTGCAGTCAGTAGTATCAAGCGTCTCGATCATCAGCAAACCCGTGTCTCAGGTGATCCTGAAACGGATAAATTGTATCGTTTTCAGCTCGCCACAAGCCAAGGTATAGTGCAATGCGAGTCTTTGGTAATTGCTACAGGTGGCCCCTCAATCCCAACACTGGGTGCCAGTCACTATGGTTATGATCTAGCTCGTCAATTTGGTTTAAAGGTCACTGAACTTCAAGCTTCATTGGTCCCCTTTGTTCTAAAAGGAAAACTTTTGGCACTGGCGCAGTCGCTTGCTGGAGTTTCAATGCCCGTCAGCCTGAGCTGTCGTCAGCAAGTCTTTAACGAAGCTATTTTGTTCACGCACAAGGGGATTAGTGGGCCTGCTATCCTTCAAATCAGTAATTACTGGTATCCGGGAGATGGGGTGCAGATCAACTTTCTGCCTGAGTTAGACCTGTCTGAAGAGATTAGACGATGGCAACACAAGGGGGTAAAGGCAGAGCTGAAGACACAGTTAAGTAAGTTTTTGCCAAAGCGCTTTGTCGTGGCTTGGTTAGATTTGCCGGAACTTAAGTCTCTTGAAACCAAGCCTATTGCCGAGCTCAGTCGAAAGGACATCGACCTGCTGGTCAAGATGTTTCAAGCTTGGCAGATCATTCCAGCGGGAACAGAAGGGTATAAAACCGCAGAGGTTACCCGTGGTGGTGTATGTACCGACCAAATTTCCTCAAAAACCTTTGAAGTTAAATCTGAACCAGGTCTCTATTTTATTGGTGAAGTGCTTGATGTAACTGGGTGGTTAGGTGGGTTTAACTTTCAGTGGGCATGGAGTAGTGGCTGGTGTGCAGGCCAGTATGTATAAGGGACAAAAAAAACTTTATGTCGTTTGAGCTCTCCCTTATGATACGTAAGTCCAATTTAAGGTTTTTTGGTAATTAAATGTCATCAATTATAAAAGTTGACCGAGTCAATAAAGCGTTTGGCGCGTTACAAGTGATCAACGACTGCTCCATTGAGGTTGAACAGGGGTCTATTACCGGACTGATTGGTCCTAATGGTGCAGGTAAGTCCACACTGTTTAACCTTATTGCTGGTACGTTTGCTCCTGATACAGGAAAAATTGCCTTTGATGGAGAAGATATTACCGGCATACCTTCTGATCAATTATTTCACCGAGGGCTACTGCGCACCTTTCAAATTGCTCAAGAATTCTCTCACATGACCGCTTTAGAGAACTTAATGATGGTGCCACCTCAGGCGGGTGAGTCGTTATTCAAAACTTGGCTTCGTCCTACCCTCGTTCGTGAAGAGGAAGCACAGGTTCGTCAGAAAGCACTGGATGTTATTGAGTTTATAGGCCTAAAGCATGTCCGTAATGAGCTGGCAGGCAACCTGTCAGGCGGTCAAAAAAAATTGCTTGAGCTTGGGCGCACCATGATGGTTGATGCTCGCGTTGTATTATTGGATGAGATTGCCGCGGGTGTGAATCGTACCTTGTTACAAGACCTCATTCGAAATATTCAACGTTTGAATAAAGAAATGGGCTATACCTTCTTGGTCATAGAACACGATATGGATATGATCGCGCAGTTATGTGATCCGGTTATTGTGCTGGCGCAGGGTAGTGTCATGATGAAGGGTTCTATTGAAGAGATTCAACAAAACGAAGAGGTCATTGAAGCTTATTTTGGCAATGACGCCCACTGATTAGAGTAGAGCAAATCGATGGCATTATTTGAAGCAACCAATGTGCATGGCGGTTATGGCGGGATGAATATCCTTAATGGCGTTGACATGTCTCTTGAGGCAGATGAAATTGGGGTCATTGTCGGCCCTAACGGCGCTGGTAAATCGACCATGTTAAAAGCTATTTTTGGCTTATTACATGTTAATGAAGGTGAAATACGCTTAAGAGGAGAATCGATAACCAATGCTGATCCCGTTGCGCTAGTTAAACACAAGATGGCCTTCGTACCGCAAGAGAAAAATATTTTTCCAACACTGACGGTAGAAGAAAATTTAGAGATGGGTGCATTTATTCGTAAAGATGACTTTCAACACATGTTGGACAAAGTGTACAGCTTTTTTCCACCCTTAGCGGATAAGCGCCATCAGCCTGCTGGAGAGCTCTCCGGTGGTCAACGCCAGATGGTTGCCATGGGTCGTGCGTTGATGATTGAGCCCAGTTTGATTCTGCTCGATGAGCCAACAGCTGGGTTATCACCGCTTTACATGTCTGAAATATTTGAACGCATTATCACCATCAATAAGGCGGGTGTTGGTGTGTTAATGGTTGAGCAACATGCAAAGCAAGCGTTAAAGATTGCTCATAAAGGGTTTGTATTGGTGGCGGGGCAAAACCGATTTACTGATACAGGAGAAAACCTAATCAATAACCCTGAAGTGGCCAAAGCCTTCTTAGGCGGATAATCGGTTGAGGATAGTTACTTGAACGAGTTTGTTTTTTTTATCAATAATGTGGTGATTTCGGGCCTAACAATTGGCTCGATTTATGCGCTGGGTGCGGTGGGTATAACACTCATATTTAGCATTTTGCGTTTTGCTCACTTTGCACACGCAGACTTAATGACCTTAGGGGCGTTCTTTGCTTTCTTTTTAACGGCTATGTTTCCTGCCGTTGGGCCTGCCTTGGGTTTACCTACCGCTTTTGTGATGTTGCCACTGGCAATGGCGCTAACAGCCTTGGCCGCTGTGTACATTGACAAAGGCTTTTACAAGCCACTTAGGCGTCATGGCGTGAAACCGATCGTTATTGTGATGGCTTCTTTGGGTGTCACACTCATGCTTCAAGGGCTAATTCGCATGTTCATGGGGACTAGCTCAAGAAATATGTATATTGATGATCGCAAAGGTATTCATCGCATTGAGTTGCCATTTGACTTGGCTAATCGTCCTATCGTGCTTACAGACCCGCAAATTATCATCATTGTGTTACTGGTGATTATCGTCATTGCATTACATCTGTTTTTAACACGTACACGTCTTGGTAAAGCGATGCGCGCTATGTCGGATAACCCTGACTTGGCTCGAGTGTCGGGTATCAATACGGATACTGTGGTTAAAGTGACATGGATTATTGCCGGTTCACTTGCCGCCATTGCAGGCACCATGCTCTCGCTGGATGTATCACTGAAACCTGACCTAAGTTTCCATTTATTACTGCCTATCTTTGCCGCTGCCATTGTCGGCGGTGTAGGACATCCTTATGGTGCACTGGCGGGAGGATTTGTAATCGGTTTTGCCGAAACCTTATCCGTTTTCAATTGGGCAGTATTACTCAGGCCTTGGCGAGATTTTCTCTGGTTCGATTTGCCGCCAACGCTCGCGTTTGTTCCGACCGAATATAAAATTACCGTGCCATTCTTTATCTTGCTGGCCATTCTGGTCTGGCGTCCGACCGGCCTGTTTAAGGGTAAGGTGCTCTGATGCTCATGAAATTGCCAATGAAAGAAACGTTAATGATGGTTGCTCTTGCAGTAGCCGTTTTAATATTAATGCAAGTCATGGGAACCGCTTATGGTGTGCGCGTCCTGGTAGAAGCCAGTTGTTACGCTATCATCGCACTCGGTTTGACGATTCAGTGGGGCTATGCAGGGCTCTTTAACGCTGGGATTATGGGGTTTGTAGCTATAGGTGGCTTCTCCGCTATGCTACTAACCTTTCCTGTTAACCAGCGCTTTTGGGACTCTGAGTTATCGGGAGAATTGGGTATCGCCTTCCTGAAACTGATTGCAGCGATTGCATTGGTGTTTGCTGTGATGCAGTTACACCGAATTAAAGTCCCTCGGAGTATACGATTGCCCATTATTTTGATAGTGATGGCTACGCTTTACCTTTGGGTTGTGAATGGTTTTGCCCCTGTTACTCAGGGAATTGTATCTGAATTTGGTTTTATTGGTGGGTTAGGATTACCTGTTTGGGCGGGTTGGCTTGTCGGTGGCATTTTAGCCGGAACGGTTGCCTACTTTATTGGCCACATCTGCTTAGGCTTACGTAGTGACTATCTTGCCATTGCCACACTGGGCGTTGCTGAAATTATCAAAGCCTTCTTAAAAAACTCAGATTGGTTAACACGTGGAACCCTAACCGTATCCCCTTTACCTTGGCCTGTTCCCGGAGCAAGCGAAGTTGGATTTGTGATGGCTCGTGCTTTATACCTATCAGTAACAGCTGTGCTGATCGCTATCATTTTTTATCTACTTCATCGTGCTTATAACGGCCCTTGGGGGCGTATGATGAGAGCCATTCGTGATAATGAGCTTTCTTCATCAGCAATGGGTAAAGATGTTAATCAGCGCAGACTCGAAGTGTTTGTACTGGGTTGTATTTTGATGGGTATTGGTGGTGCCGCGTTAGCAACCTTTAACGGTATTTTTGATCCAAATGGTTATTTACCACTAAACCATACATTCCTGATATGGGTCATGGTTATTTTAGGAGGGCCTGGTAACAACTTGGGTACGATCTTTGGTGCGGTGTTTGTCTATGTTATTTGGGTAATGTCTGAACCTGTTGCGCTATTCATTCTGAATGCAATCAGTTACTTGGGTGATATGTGGTTTGCCTGGGAGGCGCCCTCAGATTTCAGTAGTCGTGCATTACAGGCGAGGGTGTTTAGTATTGGTTTGATTATCACTTTGGTATTACGTTACGCGCCGAAAGGGTTATTCCCGGAAAAGGTGCAACATCATCATTAGACAATAATGCAAAGCTAAACACAAAAAAGGTCTGCCTCATGAGGCAGACCTTTTTGATTTACTGTAGGTAATTACTCAATCAGTCCTACTGTTTGAAAGCTACCGTCACGAACGACCATTTCTTCAATAACACCGGGTACATTACCGCGGTCATCAAAGTCTTGTGTTCCTGCTGCGCCTTCGTAGTTAATATCGATACCCTGTGCGATCAACTCAACAGCTTTTGACCACTCACCAGGCAGGATAATTTCACCAGGAGGCAAGGCGACAGAGCGTAGTGCTTCATTAAGCCCTGCACGGTCTGTTGAGCCGTGTTTTTCGATCGCAAGTGCGATTAAAAAGGTAGCATCATAGGATTGACTAGCAAATACGGCATTGGGGTCCATGCCAGCTGCGCGTGCAGCTTCCGCATAGGTTTCAGTTCCTGGAATATCAGGCGTACCAGGGCGGGTGGCAATCATACCTTCCAATACATCGGCACCTACTGCGTCTACTAATGCATCCCCCACCATGCCGTCTGCACCGATGAACTGTGTAAACATACCACTTTCATATGCCTGGCGAAGAATGGTTTGCCCAGATGTGTCCGCATAGGCGAATACTAGAAGCGTTTCGGCACCGCTTGAAGATAAGTTACCCAGTTCAGAGCGATAGTCAGCACGTCCATCTTCATGAGCGGCACGGCCAGCAATAATACCACCCTCTGCTTCATAGGTGGCCGCAAATGCATTTGCAAGACCTTGACCGTAATCGTTGTTAACAAACGTCATGGCGACTTCATCAATGCCTTTTGATAATAACAACCGCGCTAATACTTCACCCTGATATGCATCAGAAGGTGTGGTACGGAATACATGATCATTGTCATCAATTTCGGCAATGGCTGGTGATGTTGAGGCAGGTGATACCATTACAACACCCGCTGGTACAGCAACATTATTTGCTGCCGCTATAGTCGCGCCAGAGCAAAGTGCACCAACGATAGCAACCACATTCTCAGAGTTAATCAGTCTGTCTGCGGCGTTGATAGCTGCAGATGCTTCAGTACAGGTGGTATCTGCAGAGGTGATGCTCAGTGGCTGACCACCTAAAATACCACCTTGTTCATTAATTTGACTGATGGCAAGTTGAGCACCTGCATAAATAGGTGGCGTTAAACTTTCAATGGGTCCTGTAAAACCACCTAGAAAGCCTAACTTAACTTCAGCATGAGCAAGGCTGGTCATTGCCGTTGCAGCCACAATTGCACTGCACAGTAGTGTTTTTTTAATCATTGTAACTCCCGTGTATTAGTAAGCCGACGAATGTATAGGGTAGGACGCTCAAATATGGATCAAGAGAGTCATTACCTGTTCTCTTTTATGACACTTTATTCTCATAAAATCAATCATTCAGCATCTATGTGAGTTCAGTAAAAATAGCGCTGGGCGCGCTGAATCCTTTTCGGTAGCATTAAGGGTATAAAAAATTGGAAGGTTAAGCGCCGAATAATCAAATAAAGAGTTAGCAAAACTATGGAACTTACCGCGTTTTTAAATGCGTTTACCGGATTTTTTGTGATCGTCGATCCTATAGGAACAGCATTGATCTTTCATGCATTAGTACCCGAAACAGATCGTAGACATCGTGTTGTAATGGCGGTCAAAGCGACGCTGATTAGTGTTACTTTATTGATCATATTTGGTAACTTTGGTGAAGCATTTCTAAATCGATTAGGGATTAATATTAATGCGTTGCGCATCTCGGGTGGGTTATTACTGTTCTTTACTGCGTTTAACCTGATTACGAGTCAGGTCAAGTTAGCGCAATCAGATGAAAAGAAAGATATTTCTGTTTACCCATTATCGATACCTTTGTTAGCAGGGCCAGGTGCCTTAACGCTATCAATTTTGTTATTTTCCAATGCACAAACAACAACCCAAGAAGTGTCTGTGTTGATGGCCGTTCTCAGTATTTATGGTTTAACACTCCTACTCATGTTGCTGTCTAAGTATGTAAAAAAAGTGATCGGGAGAACGGGTGATGAGATTCTTAGACGCTTTTTAGGTGTAATCTTAGTGGCCTTGGTAATACAGTTTATCTTCGATGGACTGATCAATATGTTAGCCACTTTAAGCCGTTTAATTCTAAAATCTGGTGCTCTGAAGGAAACTCTATATGCG
>SLCQ01000209.1 GCA_007125745.1 Nitrincola sp. | reverse complement strand
TCCATGTCATAGGGTGATGTTCAAGGTTCTGAACATACTCTTCAGGATAGCTGATCAAATTTTCTTTTTTCATAAAACAGCGCAATAAGGCTGCGTTTTCATCCATGCGTCGTCCAAACCAAATAGGCTCTTCTAGATCAACATGAACAATGACCCCTTGGTGAACATAGAAAGACCAACCATCGTAGCCAGTTAGCCAGTTCATGTTGCCTGGATCGGTGGCGATCAAAATGTCTACTTTCCGTAAACGCATCTCGCGGCGGACTTTGTTCACCCGCTGGAGGTATTCTTTCTTAGTAAATGCCAGTTTCACCCGGTCACCTCCTTCCATTCGCACAGTTTGATAGCAGTTGATCCGAAGCATTACAGGAAATGCAATCGGTCACCCTATAATTATTACTGTTGTTAATTTTTATTTCCTGAGGGTTTAAGCATAATCTGCAAAGAAAGGGAGTTCAATTGAAGACTGTTCTGAAAACGACAGTCAGCATAGGTTGATGTCGTTTATTGATTCATGTGACGGACTGTTGCTCGATCAGCTTAAAGCTTGCCAAACGAGCTGAACCGCCAAGAGCGTCAATAACCCGTTAAAAATTAATGTAAAGTGTTCGTTACTCATGCGCTTGAGGAGGCGAAGTCCGATCCAGGTACCCACAGCGCCACTTAGAATCATTAAGATAATCAGCCCAAGCCATTCTTTAAACATGAAGCCTGCAGCACCAAACACAAAAGCTTTGGTGAGATGTTGAAGGCTCATACAGGCGGCAAAGTTAGCCACGGTTCTAAAGCGATCACCTGAATGTTGCTGTTTGACAAAGGCGGCTACTAAGGGGCCCGTTGCTCCTACAAACATGCTGATAAAGGTCGAAAATCCCGCCGCGAAAAACGTACCCACGCGCCCCAGCGCCATCGCCGGTACTTTGGGGCCCCAGCAAAGAAAGAGAATAAAGCCAGCGATCGTAAGCTGGAGTGTGCTGGTGGGTAGTTGTACTAAGAATAGGCTGGCAAGCCATGCGCCTAGCAAGGCACCGGGTGTAAAAGCGAGTAATAGTCGCCAATCAACATGATGCAAGGTGAGTATAACGCGATTGAAGTTAGAACCCAGTTGTACCATGCCATGAACGGGAATAATGGCGGCCGGAGGAATGATAACCGCCATAATAGCAAGGAGTAAGATGCCGCCACCAATGCCGATACTGGCCGTCAGCGCAGAGGTGGCTGTCGCGGCGAGCATTAACAGGAGTGTTGTCAGTGCATCGAGTTGCTCAGGCATTAACCAGGTCACTAGAGCACTTCCAGTTTTGCAAAACCCACCACTAGCCATTTACTGCCAACTTCATCAAAGTTGACTTCAACACGGGCTTTAGGACCATTTCCTTCAAGGTTGATGATAAAGCCGTCACCAAACTTAGGGTGCTTAACACGCTGACCTAATGTGAGTTGCAAACCCGTTTGATCCATTTCTGCATGGCGTTGCTGTGTAAAAGCTGGCGCAGAAGAGGATGCGTAGCCACTGGAGTAGGGGCGGCGCACAGTTGAGTTGAGCCGCACTTCTTCAATTAAATGGTCCGGTATTTCACGAATAAAGCGGGAAGGTCGGTTAATTTTTTCTTGTCCATGTAGGCGACGCGATTCGGCCAGGGTGAAATAGAGTTTTTGCATGGCACGAGTGATCCCGACATAGCATAGGCGACGCTCCTCTTCTAAGCGCCCCGGCTCTTCAGCTGACATACTATGTGGGAACAGACCCTCTTCCATACCCGTTAAGAAGACCAATGGAAACTCTAAGCCTTTAGCTGAATGTAATGTCATCAACTGGACGCTGTCCGTATGACTATCGGCTTGTGCTTCACCCGCATCCAGTGCGGCCTGATCCAAAAAGGCGGCGAGAAGGGTGGTGTTTTCTTCATTAGTTTCTCTTTGCCATTGACTCTCAAATTGACGTGTAGCGGTAACCAGTTCATCAAGGTTTTCGATGCGAGACTGGCCTTTTTCACCTTTCTCTTTTTCATGATGCTCAATTAATCCCGAGCTTTTGATCACCAGATCGGTCTGCTCATGCAGGCTTAGCTCTTCAGACTCAGTACCGAGTTGATTGATCAGATTCAGAAATCCTTGTAGGGCATTGTTGGCACGTGCTGGAAGTACCTTAAGCTCGGTCATTTCATTGGCGGATCGCCACATGGAGGTTTGTTCTTGACGTGCCCTTTCCCGAATCATTTCCACCGTGCGTGTACCAATGCCGCGTGTCGGAACATTAATCACGCGCTCCATAGCCGTATCATCATCACGGTTGGATATCAGTCTTAGATAGGCTAGGGCGTTTTTAATTTCTAACCGGTCATAGAAGCGCTGACCACCATAGATGCGATAGGGAATGTTTGAGCGAATGAGTGCTTCCTCAAGGACACGCGATTGAGCATTGGAGCGATACAATATGGCGGATTCATCGCGCCGATTACCTTGCTCTACCCATTGGCTAATTTGATCGACAATAAAGCGCGCCTCATCCTGCTCATTAAATGCACTATAGAGTGAGACAGCTTCCCCTTCTTTGCCCTCGGTCCACAGCTCTTTACCCAAACGATCCGTGTTGTTCTGAATGACGGCATTCGCGGTTTTCAGAATGGACTGGGTGGATCGATAGTTCTGCTCCAAGCGAATGGTGTCGGTATTGGGAAAATGCGTGCCCAGTGTTTGGATATTCTCAATGCGAGCACCGCGCCAGCCATAGATAGATTGATCATCATCACCCACCGCCATGAGCTTATGCTCACCCTGACAGAGTAGTCTTAACCAGGCGTATTGAATGGCATTGGTGTCCTGAAACTCGTCCACCAGTACATAGCGAAAACGCTCACGATAATGTTGTAGTAAAGCCGGTGACCTATCTCGAAGCAGTTCCAGCGAGCGTAACAGTAGTTCACCAAAATCGATCATGCCACCCCGATCACAGGCTTCTTCATAAGCTTGGTAGAGGTCGACCATGGTGCGTTGAAAAGGGTCTGCACTGCGTTCCAAATGTTTACTGCGAAGCCCTTCATCTTTTTGCGCATTGATGAACCATTGCATCTGCCGTGGTGGCCAACGCGTTTCATCGAGATTCATCTCTTTGCACAGGCGTTTGATCAAACGGAGTTGATCATCGCTGTCCATAATTTGGAAGTTCTCTTGTAAGCCGGCTTCTTTCCAGTGCGCTCTGAGCATACGATGCGCTAAGCCGTGAAAGGTGCCGACCCACATACCTTGGGTATTGATGCCTAAAAGTTGTTCGATACGCCCGCGCATTTCACGTGCCGCTTTGTTGGTAAAGGTCACCGCCAAAATGGAATAAGGGGATAGGCCTTCGGTTTCAATCAACCAGGCGATGCGATGAACCAGCACACGGGTTTTACCGGAGCCCGCACCTGCAAGTACCAGTAAGTTTTGGAGTGGAGCAGTCACTGAGCGGCGTTGAGCATCATTTAATGAATCAAGTATATGGGTAACGTCCATGGGATCTCTATGTAGTTGTCGTCTCTTAGCGCAATTGGGCTGGGTATTGGATGCGGTGCAGAAGTATCTGTTTATACTGCTCAGGATCTTTAAGCTTCATTTCGCCTCCTTGTCGGGATGCTTGAGCAACCCCTAGCCAAGGTATTAGGCGAGATAACCAAAAGCGCATCGCGGCTGTGCGGGTCAATATGGGCCATGCAGTCGCTTCATCTTCTGTAAAAGGCCGCACTTGAGCATAGCCTTCCAGGAGCGCCTGCTCTCGCTCTGGATCAATACTGTGATCGGTATTATTGCACCAGTCATTGGCGACGATGGCTAAATCATAGAGCTGATATGCCGTAGCCGCGTTATACATGTCCAGAATGGCGGTCAACTTGTCGTC
This sequence comes from Nitrincola sp., assembly GCA_007125745.1. Taxonomy (GTDB): domain Bacteria; phylum Pseudomonadota; class Gammaproteobacteria; order Pseudomonadales; family Balneatricaceae; genus Nitrincola. The sequence goes on along the minus strand of SLCQ01000209.1, from coordinate 11,833 downwards.
TTGAAATAAAGCGTTGTCATGAAAAAGATCGCCATGAATGACACCTGTCGGCAGGTTCAGTGCGGCATCACGCAATTGATCGAAGGCGGTCACCTCGTTTTTCAAAAGCTGAGCATCTTCCGTTGTAATCAGATGAGCTATCGCTTCACTTTCACGCCGCCACCAAAAAACGCCTCGATGCGCTTGGCGTTTCAAGTAAAAATTATTTCCAGCTTGGTGAAAGTGCGCTAGGGCTTCACCGATTTGAAAGCAGTGAAGAGGCCTTAACTGTGTAGCGGGTACATCTTTTCCATAAAAACGAGGTTGAATAGCCGCAGGTTTACCTTTGATCTGTTTCAGTGCGATGCCATGTTTATCTTTGATGGCATAGGGCACAGGAGTATTGCGCTCGGCGAGCCAATGACCGAGTTCAATAAAAAATGGCATTTCATCCGCCGATAGCTCTTCAAAAATCGTCAGCACGTAGGACTTTTTCTGACCAGCGAGCTCAAGGTCTACAAAGTAGTTGGTATTTTCTATGCCACCTTCAATGCCTTCAAAGCGAATCAGTGTTCCCAAGTTAAAGTCAGCGAGTAGCTGACTAAGCTCTTCAGCTGTTATAGATGTGTATACGGCCACAAAAAAATCCTACCAGCGGAAAAGAATCCATTTAGGGGTTAATACAGTGGGTTCGCCGACACGGATCAGGTCACCCGACTCACCTTTGGGAACCAGATAGTAGGTTTCTCCGACGACAGGTACCACTTTAATTTCTTTGAGCACACCTCGGACGCGATATTCATAGTAGGTCGCTTCCCCATCATGCGTAATCGTGATTTCAGGCTCTGGGTTAAGCAGGTCATCTTGTGCATGAAGGGGCATCAGCGGAAGACTGCCCAACATCGCAAGGAGTAATAGTTTCTTTAGCATGGCGCTTTTCTCATATGTGAGTGTTTAATTTGCTATGATTGTGAACCTTGACACTATCCACGGCAACCAGTTAGCGGAAAAATCCATGAGTGAACAGCATCTACCTATTATTCTAGTCGACGGATCTTCTTATTTGTACCGTGCTTTTTTTGCCTCACAGCAAGCTGACTTGCGAACTAAAGAGGGTTTTCCAACCGGTGCAGTGAGAGTTGTGACGTCGATGTTGCGCAGTTTGCTTAAACAGTATCCTAACAGCCCTGTCAGTGTCGTGTTTGATGCAAAGGGTAAAACGTTTCGTGATGAGCTGTTCGCTGACTACAAAGCTAATCGGCCATCAATGCCAGATGACCTACGTTTGCAGGTAGAGCCGATTCACAAGATTGTAAGAGCTATGGGTATTGAGGTGATTGTCGAGGAAGGTGTAGAAGCCGATGATGTGATCGGAACCTTGGCGAGAGAGGCTACTGTGCAACAGCGACCCGTTATTATTTCGACCGGTGACAAGGATATGGCTCAATTAGTGAACCCCTATGTCACCTTGATCAACACCATGAACGACACTCGAATGGATGTAGAAGGTGTTAAGGAAAAGTTTGGCATTCCACCAGAGCTCGTGATCGATTTGCTGGCGCTACAGGGCGATAAGGTGGATAACATTCCTGGTGTGCCGGGTGTGGGTGAAAAAACGGCTTTAGCTTTGTTGCAAGGGATCGGAGGTATAGCAGACCTGTATGCACAGTTAGATAACATTGCGGATCTTGGCTTTCGAGGCGCTAAGACTATGGCAAAAAAACTGATGGATCATAAAGCAGAGGCTGAGCTTTCCTATCAATTAGCGACGATCAAAACGGATGTCGCGTTACATGTAAAATTGGAAGATATACCCTGTCCGAAACCAGATCCAGAGATGTTGCTTGCGCTGTTCAAAGAGTTTGAGTTTCGTTCGTGGACTGAAGAGCTTGAAGCGGGTGGCTCTATAGAGCCTGATCCAACACCTGATGCGCTTGAGACAGATTATCACGTTATCCTGACATGGGACGCCTTCGATCATTGGTATCAACGTCTTGAGTCGTCAGAAATCTTTGCACTTGATACTGAAACAACCAGTCTAAACTATATGGATGCTGAGCTTGTTGGGCTGTCATTTTCGGTACAACCTGGAGAGGCCGCTTACCTTCCTTTAGCACATGATTATGTTGGCGTGACCGATCAACTTGATAGAAATGAAGTGCTCAAAAAGCTGAAGCCGCTCCTAGAAAGTGAGCAGTTTGCTAAAGTTGGGCAACATATTAAATATGATATGAATGTGTTGTCACGCTATGGGATCGAATTAAAGGGTGTTGTAGCAGATACTATGTTGGCGTCATATGTGCTGAATTCAACGGCAGGTCGTCATGATATGGATAGTCTTGCTGATCGTTTTTTAGGGCATAAAACCATCAAATTTGAAGAGATTGCGGGTAAAGGCAAGCAACAATTAACGTTCAATCAAATAGATTTAGAGCAAGCCGCACCCTATGCCGCTGAAGATGCGGATATTACGTTAAGACTACATCAATCCATCATGAAGGCGCTGGCTTCAGAAAACAAGCTGTTAGCTGTGTTATCGGATCTTGAGGTGCCATTAATTCCGGTGCTGGCAAAAGTTGAACGTAATGGAGCCTGTGTTGATGCCAATTTATTAGCTATTCAAAGTCGTGAGCTTGACGCGCGTCTGAAAGAACTTGAGCAACGAGCCTATGACCTGGCCGGAGAAACCTTTAATTTAGGGTCGCCGAAGCAATTACAGGTCATTCTGTTTGAAAAGCAGGGTATACCTGTTCGTAAAAAAACTCCTAAAGGAGCGCCATCTACAGCGGAGGAGGTGCTTCAAGAGTTGGCATTAGATTATCCCTTACCGAAGGTGATTATAGAGCATCGAGGTTTAAGCAAATTAAAATCGACCTACACTGACAAGCTTCCACAGATGATTAACCCTCGCACAGGTCGTATTCATACCTCCTATCACCAAGCGATCACAGCAACGGGACGTTTATCCTCATCGGATCCTAATTTACAAAACATTCCAATTCGTACAACTGAAGGCCGACGCATTCGACAAGCGTTTATTGCACCGGAAGGTTATTCCATTGTGGCGGCTGACTATTCACAAATCGAACTTCGAATAATGGCACACCTCTCAGGCGATAAAGGTTTGCTCACAGCGTTTGCTGAAGGTAAAGACATTCATCGAGCAACAGCGGCTGAAGTGTTTGGTGTGAGCCTTGATCAGGTAACTGCAGAGCAACGTCGAAGCGCTAAAGCGATCAACTTTGGCCTGATTTATGGTATGTCTGCGTTTGGTTTGGCCAAGCAGTTAGGATTAGGACGCAACGAAGCGCAAGCCTATATAGATCATTATTTTGCGACCTATCCTGGTGTGCAAGGTTATATGGATGATACCCGAGCCATGGCGCATGAAAAGGGTTATGTCGAAACCCTCAGAGGTCGCCGTCTCTACTTACCAGAAATTAACGCTAAAAACGCAATGAGACGTCAGGCGGCAGAACGAACCGCTATCAACGCGCCTATGCAAGGTACGGCGGCTGATATCATCAAGCAGGCGATGATCAATGTGGATCAATGGCTAGTGCAAGGAAACTTTGATGCCAAGATGATCATGCAAGTTCACGATGAGCTTGTTTTTGAAGTTCTCACAGAGCAAGTTGATCGTTTTATAACCGAGGTATGTCAACAGATGGAAAAAGCTGACCAGCTCAATGTACCCTTGTTGGTTGAAGCAGGACATGGCAAAACATGGGACGATGCTCACTAGACTAGAACTTTTAAATTGACCGGGAACAAGAAGCCCTCTGAGCTGTCTATATAAAAGAGCCAATGATTATCATGTGCCAGTGAAAGCCAAGGCTCAATTCGCGTGGATGCGTGTGCCCTCAACTCAAGTGGTCCCCTTATTGAGTTGAGGGCTTTCTTTATGGCATCGATTCTGACGGCAACCTCTTCAATTTTAAGCAGTAGTTATTTGGTATTACTCAGTATCCGCTATTGTATCGGTATTCAAGTCTGTGTTGTCGAGCAGTAATTCGGTTAAACGCTGACGAAGGATATCAACACCCTCTTTTTTTAATGAAGAAAATGTTTGAAGAGTGACACCGTCACCCAGGCGTTTTCGAAGCTGAGCGGTGAGTTTTAATAGAGTACTTTGAGCAGGCCCTCGAGTCAGCTTATCTGCTTTGGTGAGCAAAACATGCAAAGGCATTCCTGTCTTTTCGCACCAGCTAACTAGCATTTCATCAAATTCTTTCATAGGGTGGCGAATGTCCATCACTAGCACCACGCCTTTCAGTGCTTCCCGGTGTTGCAGGTATGCATCTAAATGTTTTTGCCAATGTGTTTTCATGGCGATTGGTACTTTAGCATAACCATAACCGGGTAAATCGACGATGCGAACACCTGGAAGATTAAGGTCAAAAAAGTTAATTAGCTGTGTGCGTCCAGGTGTTTTGGATGTTCTTGCTAATTTTCCATTTTGTGTTAATGTGTTGATTGCGCTAGATTTTCCTGCATTTGATCGCCCAGCAAAAGCGACTTCGGCAAGGCTATCATTTGGGCATTGGTGTAGTTTGTCAGCGCTGACACAGTAGCGAGCTTGATTAAAATTGAGTGAACTTTGCTTTTCGGACATTCGTATCTCACTGTGTTAGGATCGCCACACTGAACAAAATACGTTCCAGTTTGTGAGGATATTGGTTTATAATATAGCCAATTTTACCCGCGAACTGAGAGAACCTCTAGTCAGGGTAGTCACAATTACGAGGTCAGCACCGGTTTTAACGGCAGCTGGACAAAACAATTTATTAGCAAAAGTCTGGGTCGAGTCAATGAACAAACTACTGATCAGCTTACTGGTAAGTGTTGGAATCACGGGTGTAGCGCATGCCACCGGTGGCGATGCAACTGCTGGATCTCAAAAGGTAGCCGTCTGTGCCGCCTGTCACGGTGCCGATGGCAATAGTCCTATGGGGGCTTTTCCGAGCCTAGCCGGACAAAGTTCACGTTATCTGCTCAAGCAGATGCAGGATCAACTCAATGGTGATCGTGTCATTCCTGAAATGACAGGTATGTTAGATGATTTCACTGAAAGAGATCTTCGTGACATTGCCGCTTTTTATGAAAGCCAAACACCGACGATTGGTCAAATTCCTGAAGATATGTTTGCACTAGGTGAAAGCATTTATCGTGCAGGGAATCCTGACACAGGACTGTCTGCATGTACGGCTTGTCATATGCCAAGTGGCCAGGGTAACAATCCAGCACGCTTCCCTGCCTTGAGTGGCCAGCATCCTGAGTACACAATTCTTCAGCTTCAAAAGTTTGCATCAGAGGAGCGTGATAACGATCCTAACCGTATGATGCGTGATATCGCGGTGAAAATGACTGAAGCTGAAATGGAAGCTGTAGCACATTACATTCGTGGTTTGAACTAATCGCTTTAAGTTGGCATTAGTGAAAGGGTAGCGACAGCTACCCTTTTCTCGTTATAAAGCAGAACTTACGCTGAAAAAGAGTGTCTATTTCCCACACTAGTACATTTTAAGTGAGATGAGTATGTTGAAAAAAAGCATATGGGTCACGATATTACTGAGCCTATCGGTCACGCTAGCCGTAGCGCAAGAATCCCCAAACTTCGAAGCCGGTGTTCATTATGAGGTATTGCCAAATGCGGTGCCGACCAGTGATCCTGAGAAGGTGGAAGTGGTTGCAGTGTTTGCATATAGCTGTCCTCACTGTGCTTCATTGGAACCGAGTTTGCAAAGCTGGGCGGGTCAGCTCGATGAGGATGTCAACTTCAAACATCTTCCCGCAGTGTTTTCGCGTAACTGGGAGCCTTTGGCTAGAGCTTTTTATGTGGCAGAATTCAGCGGCAAGCTAGAGGAAACCCATATGGCTATGTTTGATGCACTTCATGTTCAAAATAAGCGCTTTCGTAGCCACGGCGATCTTGTTAATTTCTATGCAGAACATGGTATAGATAAAGATGAGTTCGATAAGCTTTATAATTCATTTGCCGTTGATACGCGTATTAATCAAGGGCAGGCTCGCCTGCGAGGCTATCAGGTCACCGCAGTACCTGCGATGGTCGTGAATGGTAAATACCATATCACTGGTGCGATGGCTGGCAGTAATGCTGGCATGTTGCGGGTGGTTGATTACTTAGTCGAAAAAGAGCGTTCAGCGTTACAGAACTAAATTACGCGCTGATTGAATTTCAAACCACTGGTGTGATTATTTGTTGTAAATCATCACGCCAGTGGTTTTTTTGGTTTATAGTATAGGGATATATTTATGGCATCTAACAGGAGTTAGCTTCTTAATGGCAAGCTCGGGCGATTGGCAGAAAAAATATAAAGCTGTTTCAAAAGAGCTAAATGAAGCAGAAGAGTACACATCGCGTTTACTTGAGCAGTTAAAATTGATTTTGACTCATTTGACGCTTGCCGTTAAAGGTCAGGATCATGCGTTAGATACAGCGATGAAAAACTTACTCGACTCTATGGATTCTGTAGAAGTTTGGAAGCTCCGAGGTTTTGCTCGAGAAATTGAAGAGCGTGTTACTAACCTTCAAACTTTTTCTGAAGCTGGCTTTGAAGAAGGCTCTCTGTCTATCGAAACAGATCTATGTCGTGGGCAGGCGAATGCTTCTGATATGGATGTCGCTGCGATTTCAACACGGCTTCTTGAAGTTCTCCAGCTGTTACGTATTCCAAATGAGCATATACGCCAGTTGCATACGCTTATTGCTGAACTAGAATCCCTTCCTGAGCTATCGCAGTTACCATCAATTTTAGATGGTGTTATCAAACTAATGCGTTTAGCGGGTATGAACTTAGGTGAGGATTTTGAAGATTATCTGCTAAGCCTAAATCAGCAACTTTCTTATGTGCAAAACTTTTTAACTGAAAATCAGGCTGAAGAACTAAAAGCAACACAGCGTCAAATCGCCTTAGATAAAGCGGTTCGTCAAGATGTTTCTCAAATCAACTATAGCGTTAAGCAATCGACAGATTTGGTTGAATTAAAGCAATCAGTAAGTCGCCAGCTTACGAATATTATTCAGTCGATGGATGAGCATAAGAAAAATGAAGAAGCAAGAGAGAGCAGTCTAAAGCAGCGCTATGAGCAACTGCTTCAAAAAGTTGCACAAATGGAAAAAGAGGCTGATCAGGTTAAGCACCGCATAGAGGAAGAACAGCTTAAAGCGAGAACTGACCCCCTAACAGGTTTGCCCAATCGCTATGCTTATGATCGACATGTTATTAACGAGTTAGAAAGATTTGAGCGCTACAAAGTAGTTTTCTCGCTTTGTGTTGCTGATTTAGATTTTTTCAAACGAGTTAATGATGAATACGGGCATTTAGCGGGTGATAAGGTTCTTCGCTTGATGTCACGGATTCTTCAAAAAAACCTTCGTAAAATTGATATAGTATGCCGCTTTGGCGGGGAAGAGTTTGTTATTATTATGCCGTCTACAGATGGTGACTCTGCGACTCGAGCGGTTGAGAAAGTTAGAAAGGTGATAGAAGAAAGCCCGTTTAACTTTCAAGGAAAACCTGTACGCATTACCATGTCCTTTGGTGTGACCGAAGTGCAACCAGGTGATGCACCTGATGAAATATTCTCCCGTGCAGACAGGATGCTTTATCAGGCAAAGGAATCAGGCCGCAATAAAGCCATGCTAGGGTAACCTTAACAATTCCATTCGTTACAGGATGTCATTACGTGCGACCCGTGTTCCGTTCGATAAAAATTTTTTGGGTAATTGCTCGCTATCGCTTAGATACCTTTTTTCACAATCCATCCTTACCATGGATCTTACGTATAGCCTTGTACTTTTTACCTTGGCGTTACCTGATTCCGGCTCGCGATCCTGATGCTGTTCGGCTGAGATTGGCACTGGAAGCCTTGGGGCCCGTTTTTATTAAATTCGGACAAATGTTGTCAACTCGACGAGATTTGTTACCTGATGACATCGCGGTTGAGTTGGCCAGGCTTCAGGACAAGGTACCTTCCTTTTCCAGTCAAAAGGCAAAGCAAATTGTCGAGCGCTCCCTGGGGCAGTCCGTAGAAACGTTATTTCAATCCTTTGATACGGATCCTATGGCTTCAGCTTCTGTCGCTCAAGTGCATAGTGCGACGCTCTTCGATGGTCGTGCTGTTGTGGTCAAAGTGATCCGTCCGGGTATCGAAAAAATTATTCAACAGGATGTGTCATTACTCTACACTTTGGCATGGCTGGTTTGTCATTTATGGTCAGAAGGTAGGCGTTTACGGCCTATCGAAGTTGTTGAAGAATATGAGCAAACCATATTTGATGAGCTAGATCTTCGCAAAGAGGCTGCCAATGGCTCTCAGCTAAGAAGAAACTTTGAAGGTTCAAGTATTCTGTATGTACCCGAAATTTTTTGGGATTACACGCGCCGTAATGTGCTTGTCATGGAAAAGATTTACGGTATCCCTGTCGCTGATATGGAGCAACTGAATGCTCAAAACACTGACATGGAAAAGCTGGCTGAAAGAGGTGTAGAGATTTTCTTCACACAAGTATTCAGAGATAGCTTTTTCCATGCAGACATGCACCCAGGAAATATATTTGTATCGCGGGATCGTCCGGATGATCCTCAGTATATAGCTGTTGATTTTGGCATTATCGGCTCACTCAGTGCAGAAGATCAAAGTTACTTGGCGCGCAATATTTTGGCTTTTTTTCGCCGCGACTATCGACAGGTTGCACAGTTACATATTGACTCTGGATGGGTGCCGAGGGATACCAATGTGCATGCATTTGAGACTGCTATTCGCAGTGTATGTGAGCCAATTTTTGAGAAGCCACTTAAAGAGATCTCTTTCGGTATGGTGTTGTTGGGGCTTTTTCAAACAGCAAGACGATTTAATATGGAGGTGCAACCTCAACTAGTTTTGTTGCAGAAAACCTTATTGAATATTGAAGGACTGGGGCGTCAGCTTTATCCAGATTTAGATTTATGGAAGACCGCTAAGCCGTTTCTTGAAAACTGGATGAAGGAGCGTATGAGCGTCAAAGCAGTAGCCAAAAGTGTTAAGCAACAAGCGCCTGAATGGCTTGAAAAGCTTCCACTTATGCCACAGCTAGTGTTCGATGCACTCCAGCAAACAGCACATCACAATGAAAATCAAGTTGAAGAGGCTAGGCGAATTGCGGAGCAACATACACAGCGAGCTAAGTCGATACGTAGGCATCTATTGGTCGCATTAACATCGCTTTTTATAGTCGTCAGTATGGTACAGCCTAACCTACAGGATGCCGTGAGCACTTTGCCATGGTATGGCTGGGTCATTGCAGTTATAGGCTGGATGAGTGTATGGCGTGCTTAATGAATAGACTGGTCTGGAAGCTATTGTTCAGCTATGCTAATGCGCTTTTAATGCAGGACACAGGGCGCGTAAATGAGTGATACATGGTTAGATGAGGTTTGTTGGGATGAACAAGGGCTCGTGCCTGCGATTGCTCAGGATCATCTTACAGGTCGTATCATGATGTTTGCATGGATGAATCGAGAGTCATTACAGCTAAGTGTTGCTGAAAAGCGAGCAATATATTGGTCAAGATCTAGACAGCGTTTATGGCGCAAAGGGGAGGAGTCTGGCCACATACAGCATCTGCATGAAGTTCGGCTGGACTGCGATGGAGATGTTGTGTTGTTAAAAATTGAACAGCTGGGTGGTATCGCCTGTCATACTGGAAGAGAAAGCTGTTTTTATCGACAGTTAACTGATCAAGGTGATTGGCAAATTACCGATCAAGTGATTAAATCACCCGATGCAATCTATAAGCAGAAATAAGGTTTGTGCATGAGCCACATATTACAGCAACTCAGTGATGTGTTAGAGTCAAGAAAATTAGCGAGTCCTGATGCTTCATATGTGGCCAGTCTACACGCAAAAGGGTTAAATAAAATTCTTGAAAAAGTAGGCGAAGAAACAACAGAGACCATTTTAGCGGCTAAAGACGCACAGCTAAGTCAAGAAAAAGCTGATCTGATCTATGAAACTGCAGATCTTTGGTTTCATACGCTTGTGATGCTTTCACATTTAGATGTAAAGCCAGAAGCTGTATTAGATGAGTTAGCAAGGCGGTTTGATCTTTCAGGTTTGGAAGAAAAAGCGTCACGACATAAATCGTAACGTACACCTATAAAAAGAATTGAGTTCAGCAATAGCTGATCAAAAAAACAACTGGAGAAAAGCAATGGGTTTTGGTGGAATCAGTATTTGGCAGTTAGTGATTGTGCTTGGCATTGTGGTGCTATTGTTCGGAACAAAGAAGCTTCGTAACCTTGGAGGTGACTTGGGCAGTGCGGTCAAAGGTTTCAAAAAAGCGATGAATGATGACGAGCAAAAAGATGCTACAGAAGTTGAGGAAAATAAAAAGCTGACCGCTGACGATGCGGCTTTTACTAAACAAGACGATACGACTGAAGCTGCGAAAGACAAAGCTAAAGTCGACAGCGACAAGTAAGCGCATAACAGATGTTTGATATCGGTTTTGCCGAAATACTCATTATTGGTGTAATTGCACTCTTGGTGCTGGGCCCCGATAAGTTGCCTGTGGCTTTAAAAACCTGTGGTATGTGGATAGGTCGGATTAAGCGGTCAGTCACCGCTATTCAGCATGAAATTAGTGAAGAGCTGAGAGTCGATGAACTCCGCCGTACCACAGCCATCAGCAAAGAAGAGCTAGAAAAAGAGCTCAGTGAAATGCGTAAGCCTTTCAAAGCCGCAGCTAAAGATGTTGAATCAGCGGTGAGTGATGCCTCCCCAAATACGCAACAGTCAGCATCAGAAGCAACGACACGTAAACACTCTACTCAATCAGACAGTGATAAAAGCAACACATGAGCGACTCAACTAGCGATCAAGAGCAACCGTTAATCTCTCACTTAGTGGAGTTGCGTCAAAGGCTAATGCGATCAGTGTTAGCCGTCTTTATTTTATTTTTAGCACTGTTTTACTTTGCGAATGATCTCTATCTGTTTATATCAGCACCCTTGACAGCATTGTTGCCTGAAGGGACTAGTATGATTGCAACAGATGTAACCTCGCCGTTTTTTGCTCCCTTTAAGTTGACGCTTGTAGCGGCAATCGCGCTAGCTATGCCTTATATACTGCATCAAATTTGGTCTTTTATCTCACCCGGTCTTTATGCAAATGAAAAGAAGCTGGCTATCCCGTTGCTGATATCTAGCATTATTCTGTTTTATGCCGGTATTGCTTTCGCCTATTTTGTTGTCTTTCCGTTAATTTTTGGGTTCTTTACCAGCGTCGGGCCTGAAAATGTTGCTGTAATGACTGATATCAGTAGCTATCTTAACTTCGTACTGAAGTTGTTCTTTGCGTTTGGTTTAGCTTTTGAAATTCCCATCGCGACTCTTTTACTGATCAAATCAGGTGCTATCTCAGCAAAAGATCTGGCATCTAAACGTGCCTACGTTGTTGTTGTTTGCTTTATCTTTGGTATGTTGCTTACACCTCCGGATGTGATTTCTCAAAGCCTGCTTGCAGTGCCAATGTGGTTGTTGTTTGAAGTAGGCTTGTTCTTATCTAGATTTCTTGTACTCAACAATGAAGAGTCTGACGAAGAAACGTCGAACTAAAAGAAGCATAAAAAAGCCTGCTTCCTTTTCATTTTTGGACGTATCACTAAAGTAGTATTATTTTTATAATTTATTGAGATTAACCCTTGACCCGACATAAGGGTCTCTGTAATATACGCACCTCGCTTGAGACGACACCCCAACACATCGGGGAGAATGAGTGCTCAAGCCCGCTCTTTAACAAATTAATCAGGTAATGCGTGTGGGCGCTTGTTCAGGTTGAGCATTAAAGC
>SLCQ01000280.1 GCA_007125745.1 Nitrincola sp. | reverse complement strand
TATCTTGAGCATATAACTGTGAATAACATTAACTGTTGATAACTAGTGCTTTTATACACAATCTCTCGACAGGACAATGACACCCTAACATACCTAATAATGACAAGTTTATCATAGTAATAAGATATTGATTTTCATTAATATTATAGGGTTTTTAACAGAAAACATGGTTACTATATACAATCATAAATATAAAACTCTTCTTTAAAATATTCTTATGTTATTAATAAAAAGCTTAAAAATAAAAACTGGTTAAATTTTGACCATTCCTAAAGCTTGATTAGAACGGTATACTTAGCGCCCTTGAAACAATCACCTGCTTGCCAGGAAACTCTAAAACGGTGAAAACAGATGGTGGATTATCCCGATCACTTTGATGTCATTGTCATTGGTGGCGGTCATGCTGGTACTGAAGCGGCCTTAGCCTCAGCTCGTATGGGCAGTAAAACGTTACTTTTGACACACAACATTGAAACCCTCGGGCAGATGTCTTGTAACCCTGCTATTGGGGGTATTGGTAAAAGTCATCTGGTGAAAGAGATTGATGCGTTAGACGGTGCTATGGCTCGGGCTACAGATCTTGGAGGCATTCAATTCAGAACATTGAATGCTCGTAAAGGACCTGCTGTACGAGCAACACGGGCCCAAGCAGATCGAATTCTTTACAAAGCTGCTATTCGAGAAACCTTAGAAAACCAACCTAACCTTTCAATTTTTCAGCAAGCAGCTGATGACTTGATCGTTGAACAAGAGGAAGTGCGTGGTGTCATCACCCAAAGTGGCATCCGTTTTCATGCTCAAGCCGTTGTACTGACAGCAGGTACATTTTTAGGTGGTGTTATTCATATAGGTTTACAAAACTATCAAGGAGGACGCGCTGGTGATCCACCATCGATTGCACTTGCCAGTCGCTTAAGGGAACTTCCCTTTCGAGTTGAACGATTGAAAACAGGTACACCACCCAGGATCGATGCACGAAGCGTGGATTTTTCCGTGATGCAAGAACAACCCGGTGACACACCAACACCTGTGATGTCTTATCTTGGAAAATTAACCGATCATCCTCAACAAATTAGTTGTTATATCACCCATACAAATGAAAAAACTCATGACATCATTCGTTCCGGTCTTGATAGATCTCCCATGTATAGCGGCGTCATTGAGGGCATTGGGCCACGTTACTGCCCATCAATAGAAGATAAAATTCATCGATTTGCGGATAAAAATCAGCATCAAATTTTTATTGAGCCGGAAGGGTTAACAACACATGAGTTATATCCCAATGGGATATCAACTAGTTTGCCGTTTGATGTACAGTTGTCCTTGGTTAGATCAATTAGAGGATTGGAGCAGGCTCATATTACTCGGCCTGGATATGCAATTGAATACGACTATTTTAACCCGCAGGATTTAAAACATACCTTAGAGACACGATTTTTAGGTGGTCTTTATTTTGCTGGTCAAATTAACGGTACAACAGGTTATGAAGAAGCGGGTGCTCAGGGTCTGCTAGCAGGTATGAATGCTTCCTTGAGAGTTCAAGAAAAAGATCAATGGTACCCTCGACGTGATGAAGCCTACATAGGTGTTCTCGTAGATGATTTGATTACTCATGGCACTTCAGAGCCTTATCGAATGTTCACCAGTCGTGCGGAATATAGGTTGATTCTTCGAGAAGATAATGCCGATATGCGTCTGACTGAAAAAGGTCGAGCGTTGGGCTTAGTGAGTGATGAACGTTGGCGTGCATTTGAACAAAAACGTGAAGCGATTTTAAAAGAAAAGCAACGTCTTGAAACTACATGGATACAACCTTCCTCTGAGCAGGCTAATTCATTAGATCATCAGCTTAGTTCACCTTTAACGCGCGAATATAGTTTAGCGGATCTACTGAGGCGTCCAGAATTGAATTATAACGATGTTGCTGGTTTGAAAGGAGATCCTGTAACCGATCAGAGTGTTGCTGAGCAGGTTGAAGTTGATTTTAAGTATGCTGGTTATATAGAACGTCAGCAGGGTGAAATAGAACAGATGCGGAAGCAAGAAAATACTCCGCTTCCTGATGATCTGGACTATGACCAAGTGAGCGGACTGTCGAATGAGTTAAAAAGTAAACTCCAGTCAATCAAACCAGTCAGTATTGCTCAAGCATCAAGAATTCAAGGCATGACTCCCGCCGCAATTTCATTGCTGTTAATTTATTTAAAAAAACGTCAATTGCTTAACAAAGAGTCACGGACTGCGGCATCATGAAGGATTTTCAAACGGAATTGAGCGATCAGTTAGCGATAATGGAGCTTGCTGTTTTAGCTGAACAACAAGCAAGTTTGATTCATTTTCTTGAATTGTTAATTAAATGGAACAAGGCATATAATCTGACTTCAGTTCGTGACCCTATGGCCATGATCAGTCGACATTTAGCTGACAGCCTAAGTATATTACCCTATATCAAAAATTCGACATTAGCAGCTAATCGTATTATTGATGTGGGTAGTGGCCCCGGTTTACCGGGTATACCCTTAGCAATCTGTCTGCCAGAGCATCAGATCACTACAATCGATAGTAACGGAAAAAAAACACGTTTTCAGCAACAGGTTAAGATGGCGTTAGGCTTAAATAATTTAACCGTCATTAATGAAAGAGTTGAGCGTTTTCAACCTGAACCATTTGATATGGTTATTTCAAGAGCCTTTGCATCGATTAATGATATGCTTGAGTGGACAGATCACCTTTGTAAAGATCAGGGTATTTTTCTAGCCATGAAAGGCCTGTATCCTGATCATGAAATTCACACACTTAAAGACGGGTTTACGCTACAACAAACTCATCGTTTAACGGTTCCAAAGTGCGATGCGGAACGGCATTTGCTGATACTGGGGAGAGCCTGACTGTGGCCAAAATTCTGACCATTACCAATCAAAAGGGTGGGGTAGGTAAAACAACCACCTGTGTTAACCTTGCTGCCTCATTAGCCGCGACAAAAAAAAGAGTGTTACTGATTGATCTAGATCCGCAAGGTAACGCTACGATGGGTAGTGGTGTTGATAAGCATGAACTTGAGGGTTCATCTTATGAACTACTGACAGGAAATCTTTCAGCCGAAGAGTGTATCAGAACTGGACTTCCTTGCGGATTTGATATTATTGGCGCCAATGGAGATTTGACGGCCGCTGAAGTTGAGTTGTTGCAACTTCCTCGTCGTGAATTTCGCTTAAAAATGGCCCTTTTACCCGTTGCTGACCGTTATGATTTTATTCTGTTAGATAATCCACCTTCACTGAATTTACTGACAGTTAACGCACTTTCCGCCTCAGCGGGGGTTATGATTCCCATGCAGTGTGAGTATTACGCTCTGGAAGGAATCAGTGCATTGATTGGTACCATCGATAAAATACATAAACGCTTAAATCCGGAATTAAAAATTGAAGGAATATTGCGGACTATGTTCGATCCACGCATGAGTTTGACACGGGATGTATCTGTTCATCTTGTTGAATACTTTGGTGAAAAAGTATATCGCACGGTAATACCACGTAATGTTCGTTTAGCGGAAGCACCTAGTCATGGTTTGCCTGTTTTGCAATATGACAAAAGCTCGCGTGGAGCAATGGCTTATTTAGCCTTGGCGGGAGAACTGATCAGACGAACAGAAGCAGAGCAATCCAAACAAGCGGAACAACTTGAAACACAGGAAGCAGAGTGATGGTGGTAAAAAAACGCGGTTTAGGTCGTGGACTTGATGCATTGTTATCAGGCATGTCTGAAGATAATGAATCTCCATTACATGAAGCAACTCAACCTGTGTCAACTCAAGGTGAACTGCAACATATGGAATTGAACCGTATCCAACGAGGGCAGTATCAACCTCGACGAGATATGGAACCACAGGCTTTAGAGGAACTGGCAGAATCAATAAAGCTTCAAGGTGTAATGCAACCCATTGTCATACGTCCAATTGAACAGGGACGCTATGAAATTATTGCGGGTGAACGTCGTTGGCGCGCAACACAAATGGCGGGTTTAAGTACTATTCCAGTCATCATTCGAGATGTACCGGATGATGCTGCAATCGCCATGGCTTTAATTGAAAATATTCAACGTGAAAATTTAAATCCGATTGAAGAAGCTATTGCACTGAGTCGTTTGCAAACAGAATTTGAATTAACACAACAGCAAGTTGCTGACGCAGTCGGTAAATCACGTTCCACTATCGCAAACTTGTTACGTTTAATGAATCTGACGGATGATGTCAGAAAGTTGCTGGAATACGGAGACCTAGAGATGGGTCATGCTCGGGCATTGCTTGGATTAGAAGGTGAAATTCAAAAAGAGGCTGCATCACAGGTGGTCTCCAAAGCGCTTTCGGTTAGAGAAACAGAACTGTTAGTAAAAAAATATCAATCCGGCGATGTGCCAAAAAAACAGCAACCTTCAACAAATAACGAAACTTTTAAAGAAATTTCTGGCCTATTATCCAGACACTTTTCAGCGCCTGTGAAAGTATCTGCTTCAGCGCAAGGAAAAGGAAAAATTAGTATCAGTTTCAACTCACAAGAACAATTGGATCAAATTTTAAGCAAACTGGAAAACAC
>SLCQ01000201.1 GCA_007125745.1 Nitrincola sp. | reverse complement strand
TCTATCTCAATACCCGCATCAGCCAAGTTTTGTGCCAGCTTCAACAGGGCTTCACGTGGATCTAGATGCGCCTCACCTGAAAAGTGCAAGGCTTGACGAATATGTCCTGACAGATCCGGTTCCAGCTCAGCGACTTGATGGTTATCCAGTAATTGATAATCACGAGTACGCTTAGCAAAACGCACCAACTCGTTTCGATCTCGTGTTGTACTCAACACCAAAGAACCCTGTCGTTGCACGACGCCAGTATGACGATCCCACCAATCTATTGCTTCCGCACCAAAGTGAATGACCTCTTCTTCAGCACTTTCGCGTTCACAAAAGGGCGCCAGCATACCACCCGCCCACCAAGAGCAAGCATGCGGACCCGGTAATGGATGACGATCAAAGACACGAAAATTCACACCTCGAGAGAGTAGCTCATTGGCCACACAAAGACCCGCGACACCCGCACCAAGAATAGCAATATCAGACATAAAGATGTTGCCCCTTACACGCCAAGTTAAAACGGGTGCACGAGCGAACAGAAAAGGAGAATTAGAAGCAGACTACCCGTTCCCTTCGCCGGTATTACCCGTATCAGGTTCGATGGGTTAGTGTTTGAAAACACCTCTCAGCCTTTGACGGCACCCCAACGGATTAAGGAGGATCTTAGAAGTTTTAACTCAACAAGTAAAGTCACCTTACTTCTGAAGAAATAACATTATTTTTGTTTAGATCTAATATAGCCTAGAATGCATCTATCAACATTGACAGATAATCAACTCAAGTGCAGAACATTTATGGCTCGAAATACCTACTATGCTCCTCAGGGGGGGCACCCACCGCAAACACAACTTTTATCAGACCGTGCAGTTTTCACAGAAGCCTATGCGATTATTCCAAAAGGCGTGTTAAGAGATATTGTCGTCAGTTACCTACCTTTTTGGGAAAAAACACGGCTCTGGGTCATCGCTAGACCCATGACCGGCTTCTCAGAAACCTTTTCACAATACATTGTTGAAGTCTCTCCTGGTGGTGGTAGCCGCAAACCAGAATTAGACCCTGATGCAGAAGGCGTCCTATTTATCGTAGAAGGTAACTTAACCCTGACATTAAATGGTCAAGAACATGTCATGGAGCCCGGTGGCTATGCATTTATTCCACCATCAAGCAACTGGACGGTGGAAAATAAGAGCCATGAAGCCGTACGTTTTCACTGGTTACGAAAGGCCTATGAATATGTCGAAGGTATCGACCTACCCGAAGCCTTTGTCACTAACGAAAATGACATTGAACCTATTCCTATGCCAGGCACTAACAATGCGTGGGTCACGACTCGCTTTGTCGACCAAAGCGATATGCGTCACGACATGCATGTCAATATAGTGACTTTTCAGCCCGGTGGCGTGATCCCCTTTGACGAGACCCACGTGATGGAACATGGACTTTATGTGCTTGAAGGGAAAGCCGTCTATCACCTCAACCAAGATTGGGTCGAAGTGGAAGCTGGCGATTACATGTGGCTTCGTGCTTTTTGTCCACAAGCATGCTATGCCGGAGGGCCTGGGCCTTTCCGCTATTTACTATACAAAGATGTGAACCGTCACATGAAACTGACCGCCTCCTTACCCTATAAACGATAGCATCGAAAATGATATCGTTTAGAAATTGCCCAATGCAAAACAATAGGCATATAATAAAATATGCATATATTTTCTGCGGGCAGTTTCTCTCTTATCGTCCTATACATATTATTGTTTAGTAATGTGTCTTTTGCTGATGAGCCCACAGAATTACACCCTGTTTCAGTACAAATAAACTGGCACCATCAATACCAGTTCGCAGGCTTCTACGCCGCCATTGCTAAAGGTTATTATGAACAAGCAGGACTGGATGTCACCATTCGTTCATGGCAACCTGGCATCAATATTCGTGAAGAAGTGGTCAGCGGTCGCGCAACCTTTGGAACCGCATACTCCAGTGTCATCGCTGACTACATCAAGGGTCAGCCAATTAAAGCGGTGATGACATCCTTTCAATACTCTCCTATGGTGTTGCTGTCCAAGCAACCCATTTCGAACTTTCAACAACTCAGTGGTAAAACCGTTTCGCACTACGACAACCTTCCAGTTTTAGCACTGTTAAATAGAGCCAAGCCGGACTTGAAAGAGCCCACGCGCACTCTTCCTCCTACTGGGAATATTGACGACTTTATTGAAGGTCGAATAGATCTTTATGGAGCCTATGAAACCAATGAGCCATATCAGCTGGATGAACTTGGTGAAACCTATTACCTCGTTAAGCCAGGTGATTTTGGTATTAGCAGTGCCGAAGATATTGTTATCGTGTCACACGATTTTGCGCTAAATCATCCGGATATTGTCGATAGTTTTAGACAAGCGACTATTGCGGGTTGGCAATATGCTATTGAGCATCAAGAAGAGATTGTCGATTACATCATGGAGCACTACCCCATGGTCAAAAGTCGTCAGGCATTGCTATATGAAGCAGAAGCGACGACCAAATATGTGCGAACAGGCGCAGTACCGATTGGCTCTTTAGACACTGCGAGGCTACTTGCTACTGCCGCAGAAGCCCGAGATATTGGCCTTATTACAGCCAGAGAGTTTCAGCGCTTTCAACCCGAAGAGATGATGGCAGAAGTGATTCGCAAATCAAATCTGACCCAAGCAGAAATGCTCTACTTAGTTGAAAACCCGGTCATTTTCATTGGAAACGATATTAACTGGCCTCCTTTCGAATATATTAACGACCAAGGTCAGTTCAGCGGCATCGTAGCGGACTATTTAGCACTATTTGAAGACAGGCTTGGCGTGACCTTTGAACCTGTCACTGATAAAAGCTGGTCAACTGTTGTAGAGATGGTTAAAGACCGACAACTGGATATGTTTTCAGCCGCAACACCCACGCCCGAACGCCAAACATACCTTAACTTCACTGATTCCTATCTAACATTTCCGATGGTATTAGTCGGCCAACCAACAACACTATTCATCAATGACTACCAAGAACTGAATGGTCAATCCGTCGCAGTGGTCCGAGACTACTGGTCACATGAATACTTGCGTACGTATTACCCCGACATAGACCTGGTACTTGTTGAGAATGTTGCCGAAGGGCTTAGAGCCGTGGTCAATGGTGAGGCCTTGGTTTACTCCGGAAACCTGGCAGTTATCAACTATACACAACAGCAACTGGGTATTTCCGGTCTACAAATCGTGGGACAGTCTGATCAGCGCTTTGAGCTCGCCATGGGGGTTCACCATGATAACCCCTTATTGCTCAGCATTTTACAAAAGACACTGGACAGCATTACCCCTGAAGAACAAAGCCAAATCTATACGAACTGGATCAGCCTTGAACTAGTAACACGACTGGATCAGCGGCAAATTTTACATATTGGGCTGATTGTTTTGGGTGTCTTAGCGCTCATGTTTGCTTGGGCCATGACCTATCGCTTCCAGAAAAGTCGATTACAATCCTATATCAACCAAGTACACAATCTCACCTTCGCTACAACACTCAACCCTAAAACGGGTCAGATTCTCTGGGCAAGCTCAGGTTATTGTCAGCTTACCGGTTACACTGAAGAAGAGTTGCAACGCCCTAATGCTGGCGATGAGTTGTCTTTGGATATCGACACGACATTCTACCAACAATTACTGAAAAGACTTCAGCAAGGCAAGCCTTGGGTTTGTGAACGTGAAGGCATCAGCAAAACTCATCAGCGTTACTGGGTCGAGCTTCGACTATCACCCCAACAAAACTGGTTTGGATCGATCCACAAGATACTGGCCACTCGTGTCGATATTACTGATAAGAAGCGAGTGGAAGAGCTTTCGATTCAGGATGATCTCACTCATCTTTATAACCGCCGCTACCTCAATCAAATTTTTTCATCTGAAGTCAGACGAGCACAACGCAACTATCAATCCGTATGCTTTGCATTAGTCGACCTGGATTACTTCAAGCAAATAAATGACACCTATGGCCATATAGCGGGTGACAAGGCGTTAATACAGGTTGCAGAGTTATGCAAAAAGCTCTTCAACCGGGGTAATGACACTCTATTTCGTATCGGTGGCGAAGAGTTTTTAATCATGACTCAAGACATGACTGCAGTAGCTTTTGCTCAGCATCTAAAAAGTCTTAAACAAGCACTTATTGATCTAAAAATCGAAAACAAGCACACCGATTATGGCATTTTAACGCTATCTGTCGGTGCGGGCAGTTGGCCAGCTCATCAGATCAAAGACTTTGCAGAAATATATGCCCAGCTTGACCATGCACTTTATTTAGCCAAACACCAAGGTCGTAACCAGATAGTAATGATCTAGCTATTGCACTTTTTTTATCAAAAGTTAGCGAATTTAATTTAAGCAGTTCATACTGAATTCAGTAAACATATCTTGCAAAGGGAACATTCTGGATATATGACCCCCAATCACCTCATGGAATCACACAAACAGCGCACGTTGAAAGCTTGGCTGGTCAGCGGTTTTATTATTATCGAGAGCTTTGCACGAAGCGCGAGCCTCTCACCTGATAATTTGAGATAATTGTCATTTAAACAGCATGTTTGGAAGATCACAATGGCTTGGAAAAACCTCACTCAGCGCAGCTTGGCAGATTCAATGA